>JBHHWX010000685.1:0-3079 GCA_046756745.1 bacterium
TGATTTGAACCGTCAAACAAGATTCATACACAGGGATGGTCGTGACGATTTTCAAAACGCCCAGGGGAAGAATACCAAAAAACGGCAAGACAAAATACCATTTTCGTCTCTTTAAAATTCTGAGATAATCACGCCATTCAAAATTGTTGGTAGAGTCGAAAAGATTCATTGTACAATCAAAAATGTGACCACTGAGGTTATCGTAGTCGTAATCACTCCGGTGATGACAGTCCCGAGTAATGGAGACATCCTGCGTTTTCTAGGCACAAAAATCGTGTCTCCGGCGCCGACCGGCATGGGACCAGGAGTGGAGCGTTCCATATATTCTTCAAGATTAAACTCGACAACGGTGGTCGACCCGTAAGAAACCGAAATATGTTTCACTTTCTCCAAACTGGCCTCGGCAGTCGGTCCCCCGGCCTTGCTAATTGCTTCTAATAAGCTTAGATTCTGTTCGAATTTATGAGCCCCCGGAACCGCTACGGCGCCTAAAATATAAATTTCGTTTCTTTTCATTAAGGGTGAAGAAGCAGCGCCGGTTAAACTCGTTCCTGGAACATGGATGGTATCCCCGGCACGTATTTTGGGCAGCTCACGCAAACTTCCTCTTCTTAAGGCAGTGGATAAATCCACACCGATGATTTTCCCCCCTTCTTTGCTCCTTACAATGACCACTTCATCCAACAACGCCGTTTCCAGAGGGCCGCCCGCTTCCAGAATAATATCCCACAGATTAGGAATGTCTTCAAACGAAAAACGGCCCGGAGTCCCAACCTGACCTGTTACATAGACTCGATTGTGACCATATTCAAGCACAACGATACTCAGTTGAGTAATCAATTTGTTATACACAGCCATTTGTGAGATGATTTTTTCCCGGAGTTTGTGAACGCTCAATCCAGCGGCAGTCAATCTCCCGATGATAGGTAATTCAATTCCACCGTCTTTACCTACGGTAACCTGGGTGTTTAATTCCGGATTTTCCCAGAAGGATATTTCCAAACGGTCCTCACTATTCACCTGATAAGAACTACTTTGAGCCCAAACATCCGTATAAGTGAAGGGGAAAAGCAGCACAATTAAAATATAACGACCTTTATGAGCTAACCGTTTTCGGAAAACGGTATTTCCTGATATTGATATCATATTTTTTTACCATTTCATAAAATGTGGTTCGATTTACTTTTAATGCATCCGCCGCTTTTGCCACAATTCCCCGGTTGTGAAATAAGGCTTCTTCTAAGCTTTGTTTTTCAATTTCTGAAATTCTCTCCCGCAATGTTTTCTGAGTGTTGTCCGTCAGACCAAGATTCAAATCTTCGTGATCGATAACTCGCGACTCCGACATGATAGCCGCTCTTTTGATCTTGTTTTCTAATTCACGGACATTGCCCGGCCAGGAATATTTAGCCATCGCATTCTTTGCTTCAATCGTGAATCCCCGCACCTTAGAACCGTACTCATCGGCGGATTTATATAACATGTAATCAGCCAGTAGAGAAATATCTTCACCTCGTTCCCTTAAAGGTGGAAGATCTATTTTTATGACACATAGACGATAGTAAAGATCATCACGAAAAGCGCCTTTTTCGATTTCCTGTTCGAGGATTTTATTCGTCGCGGCAATAACCCGTACATCCAATTCAATGGACTCACGTCCACCTATGCGCTCGACCACTCTTTGCTGGAGAAACCTGAGAAGCTTGACCTGTAAGTTTAGACTTAAATCACCTATTTCATCCAGAAAAATTGTGCCATGATTGGCGATTTCAAATTTTCCTTTTCTTTGAATGTGGGCGCCTGTAAACGCTCCCTTTTCATGGCCGAATAGTTCAGCTTCGATCAGGTTGTCTGGGATAGAGGCGCAATTTATAGTAACAAGCGGATGCTGTCTACGGTTGCTAAAATAGTGAAGAGCTCTGGCGACAAGCTCTTTTCCTGTGCCGCTCTCTCCTTGAATAATCACGTCGACGTCTTTAGAGCTGACCCGGTTTATCACATCAAATATTTTTAACATCGCCGGGCACGTTCCTATAATTTCATGAAAGCGACCGCTTTCGGCAGCATCAAAAAATCGTACCTTGTTGGCGGCCTCCAAATTATGTACCCAAAGAGCGCGGCGTATGACTGTTTTTAATTCCGCAAGGTCAAACGGCTTCAAAAAATAGTCGTGCGCCCCCGCTGAGATCGCTTTTAGAGCTAATTCTTTTTCTTCCCGGCCCGTGATCACAATGATAATGGATTGGGTAGATTGGTTCGATATTTTCTCGAGCAGCTCCAATCCATCGACAACCTGGCCATTTGGTGAAAGCATGAGATCCAAGGTGATGACTTCCGGGGAATGCTCTCGAACACACGTAAGCGCCTCATCCGAATTTGAGGCATCGAATATCTGATATTCATCCAATAAACTCCATCTGATTTGATCGCGAATGGCCTTTTCGTCATCAACGATCAAAACGCCAGGTTTTGGGGAATGTTTTGGGCTAATGCGTTTTGACATATTTATGGTATTATCACCCAAATATCCAGTAATCCATCAATCCAATAATCTAATAATCTTGGTGCATCAATATGGATTTGCATTGGTTATTCTGATTTGAGTTATTTCATGTGCAGCTTGGCAGCGCTTAGGTGTAAGCGGCTGGCGTGACGCTGTGGACATGAGTGCGGTGCCTGGAAATACGCTTGAGAATTCGAGCGTCGATATTGATCAACACGGATTTGTTAAGATGATCGACCGAGACAATAAAGTTTTTGCTCCCCCGCTTTTCAACCACAAACCCTTTCAGTCCGGCCAAGGGTCCACAAACAATTTCGACTTCTTCCCCTTTGGATAAATAGGGATAGTCTTCTGCAGCATAACCACATTCAAGAATGCGGCGAACCGCGTCAATTTGAGACTCAGGAATCCGCGCAGGCCGCCCATCATGACAGACCATCCTGACGACGCCTGGCGCCTTTATAGAGAGCAGGCGCTCCTTTGCATTAGCATAAACAAAGACGTAAGAGGGGAACAGCGGTTCTTTGATGAGTTTCTTACGATCGCTCCAAGTTTTGATGACACTGTTCATAGGCA
>JBHHWX010000686.1:0-3075 GCA_046756745.1 bacterium
TAAGGTTCGTGGCGGTGTGGGGTTCGGCTGTCGTAATTCTACAATTTTCTGCTAACATTGCATTGAGCGGACAGAGGGCTCCTGCTTTTTGGATTGTTTTGTGCCTTTATCAAGTTTATTTTAATCAGTAAGTTAAGTACTCTTAAATTCTCTGCCGCTCATGCCCGTGTTAGGTGCGAAGGCTGGTAGCATTAACTAATGCGAAAACTTCGTTCCGGTATAACAAAGATTCTCCAAAATTAACCAAAATATGGAGGTGGATCATGAAACGCGTAGCCTATCTCTCGGTGCTGCTTCTCTTATTGGCAGCACAATTTAGCAGGGGACAAATTCCACAGACAATTAGCTATCAGGGCGTGCTGACCGATGCTGAGGGAAATCCGGTTGTAGATGGTGATTACACGCTCACCTTCAAACTTTACGAAACGGCCACGGACGGTACGCCGCTCTGGACAGAACAACAGACTGTGACCGTCAGTAACGGACTGTTCAACGCCATCCTCGGCAAAACGGCGCTACTGGATCGCCCGTTCGACAGACCATACTGGCTGGAAATCGCTGTGAATGGCGGCGACCCGCTTGAGCCACGTATTGAGATGACGGCGTCGGCGTATAGTTTCAACGCGAGAGCCGTCACCGGAGATTCGAATGTTTTTCCCACCAATGGTAATGTCGGAATCGGTACGGCGCAACCGCAAAGCAAATTGCATATTATGGATGAAACACTAAACATGGGCCTTAAAATTCAACCCGTTTCAGATGGGGTATCTTTGGGAGTTGATAATGAAATTCTGCACTTGTTAGCCGGTCGCACAATCGTGTCTGGAGAGATGTCGGTCGACGAACTGTATGTAAGGAGGGAATTGGATGTTGGAAATGGCATCATCGCCAATGGTGGCATACGATCGGCACAAGGTGGGTTTGTATTTCCAGACGGCACTATCCAAACCACCGCTGCGGCAGGTGCAGGTGGTGATGGCCACTCTCTGGATGCCGCAGATGGCGATCCGATAGATGTCGTCTTTGTCGATAATGATGGAGATGTTACCATCGAAGGCAGTGTCGGAATCGGACTTGACATATTTAACCGCCCGCAGCACCGCCTGCATGTCTTCAAAGGGAACGTAGCAATGGCTCCCGATAAAAACTCCATTGCGGTATTTGAACACAATGCTCAGGCGTTTCTTTCTATCATGACACCAGACGATAAAGAAAAGGGCATCTTGTTTGGTCAAAACAGCCATAACGCCGCAGGCGGGGTGATTTTCAACAATTCAGCTACGCCTAACGGACTTCAATTCAGAACCTTAAAGAATCTAACCAGAATGGTCATCGATTCAACGGGCAACGTCGGCATTGGTACGGTCACGCCTGACGAGAAACTCTCTGTGACGGGCATGATCGAATCCACAACCGGCGGCTTCAAATTCCCGGACGGCACGATTCAAACCACTGCCTCGACAGGTGGAGCCGGTGATGGTCATTCCCTCGATGCCGCCGATGGTGATCCGAAGGATGTGGTGTTCGTGACCGCTGATGGCAACGTCAAAATCGGTTTAGGATCAGATGCAAAGTTAGGCGTGGCAGCAGACGCAAATGTAGCAGGCTTTTTTGTCAATAGCGATCCAAATACTTTTGAAAGTGCAGTCAACGCTTGGACACATGGTGCCGGTAGCGGTTTATTTGCAGCCACCTGGGGAACGGGTAACGCCCTAAGGGCAAATCATCTCGGGTCTTCAGGTAACATCGCCGTATTCCAAAAAGTGAACGCGGACAAGGTAGTCATTGATCTTGAGGGCAACGTCGGCATCGGGACGACCAGTCCAAATGCACCATTGACAGTAGGCGTCGTCGGTGGTACGACCTGGTCATCTAATATTCAACTACTTAGACAGGGTACATCATTAGATGCTAGAATTGCACTTGCATCTGACGGATTGCTGTTTAGAAATTTCTCTGCCAGCACGACAGCCTTCAGTTTCAGGAATTCAGACGATTTTCATCTTTTGGAGATTTTAGCCAACGGCAACGTTGGTATTGGTACGTACCCAACTAACATTTTTACAATCCAACAAAACTCCGCTACCGACCCCATCGCCGACGCCTGGACCACTTACAGCTCCCGGCGCTGGAAAACTAACATCAAAACGCTCAACAACCCGCTGGATAAAGTCCAACGCCTGCGCGGGGTCTCGTTTGACTGGAAAGCAGACGGCAAACACGATATCGGCCTGATCGCCGAAGAAGTCGGCGAAGTAATTCCAGAAGTAGTCGAGTATGAAGAAAACGGGATAGATGCAAAATCTGTGGCTTATGCCCGTCTGGTGGCCGTCTTGATCGAGGCGGTGAAAGAACAGCAAAAGCGCATCGAAAAGCAGCAGGCCGCCATAGCGAACCTGAGCAAACGCATCGCGGCTTTGGAGGGTTCTAAACCCCTTGCCAGAAAATGAAACGTTACCCGTGTTCATCTAACCAGTCAGGATCAAAATGATGAGAATTTTCAAAAATATTACGTTCGTTCTTTTCGTGCTGGGCGTGGTGTCCGCGCCTCCGGCCTACGCCCAGTTCAAAGTGACC
This sequence comes from bacterium, assembly GCA_046756745.1. Taxonomy (GTDB): domain Bacteria; phylum Zhuqueibacterota; class Zhuqueibacteria; order Oceanimicrobiales; family Oceanimicrobiaceae; genus JBHHWX01. The sequence goes on from JBHHWX010000686.1 coordinate 2,578, forward strand.
CGGAGTGCATTTAGCAATGGCGGGACGCCGGTTTCAGACGGCAGCACCCAGATCCACGGCTCTGTTGGGCAACCCGCCGTCGGGTCCACCAGCAGCAGCGAATATACCGCACACGGCGGCATCTGGCCGCAGACGGCCGGTCTGATCACCAGCATCAAGCCGATCGAAACGGTGGTCATCCCGCAAGAATTCCGGCTTGAGCAGAACTACCCCAATCCCTTCAACCCGACGACCATCATTCAGTTTGCGATTCCCAGACCTGCCGAGGTGAGACTGAAACTCTATGACGTTCGCGGCCGGCAGGTCGCCACTCTGGTTGAGGAGGAGTTCGAGGCCGGTGTATACAAAGTGACTTTCGATGCCACCGGGCTGGCCAGCGGCGTCTATTTCTATCGAATTCGAGCCCGGGACTTCGTTCAAACCAGAAAGCTCATTCTGGTGAAATAGTATCATATGACCTAACGAATAAGGTTAGATTGTGTGAGCGTTTTTTGCGAG
>JBHHWX010000687.1:0-3072 GCA_046756745.1 bacterium
GAGTTACCACATGATCGATAATGTTCATCATCCTTATGTAAGGAATTTAAACCGCAAAATCTCAGGCAACGGAACAAGCGGCCATTCTTACATTTACCTTCGCCATCAACCAAAAAACTCCGAAAGTTGCTCTGCTACTTCCTCAGCGGCTTCAACTGGAAGCCAATGACCACAGTCCGGAAAGTGCTGGACTTGTTGCGCTCCGAAACGGTCTGCAAACTTCGCCGAGATATAAGGGTCATGCCTGCCCCAAAGCACCAGAGTTGGCACAGCAGCAGTCAATTCGAGCAGTTGGTCTTCCCAGCCAATGAAGCTTTCGGGATTCGTAGCACGGTAAAGCCTTATTAACACCATCCGTTTCATGGGCGCCGTGAAATAGGAATAGGTATGGCGAATGTGTTCAGGGGTGAGTTTTCGGGAGCCCCGTCGTACTTCCCAGGCAAATATCCACCAGTTCATCGTTAGCATACTGAATTCGCCCACAATGGGCGTGCGCCAGACCCGTCCCCAAAAATGCCAGCGATAGTCGGAAAAGAAAATAGTGTTCATAGCGGCAATGCGCCTGACTTTTTCGGGATGTTTCACGGCCCAGGACAGGCCATAAGGCCCGCCGAAATCATGAACAACGAGGTTCAACGGTTCAGTGAGACCCAGGGCACCTACTAACTCGTCAACAAATAAAGCCATATTATTCAGTGAACAGTCGAATTTCTCAGGGGCAATGGAACGGCCGAAACCTGGCAGGTCGGGAGCGAGACACCGATAGTGTTTGCTAAGGTGGGCGATAACCCCATTCCACACATCTGCTGAGTCGGGATTGCCATGTAAAAAGAGCGTGGGTGTTCCTGATCCCTGGTCTATCAAATGGACATGGGCATTCTGAACGTTAAGTGACATATTTTTTCTCCCATACAAGATATTAGCGCCGGGTCAGGACGCTCCCCAACTCATTTCAGGTGGCTTTTGCTCATCTGTCCAGTGGCATAAAAACTCACGAAATCGTACGACCCGTCCGCCCTCAACATCGAATACGTGTGCCCAACGATTTTCAAACGTTGAGCCTGACGCTTTATCAAGACCTGTTTCTTCTCCGAGCGCCACGACCGTGTTCCCTTCTGTGATAAACTGCCTGGCAGTGAACGAACGAAACTCCCAGGTGTTGCCCAGTATCTGCAGGTATTCGCGTACCCCAATGCGCCCTTTGAAGGCTCTACATTTTTTTAGAGTCGCTGGCCCATTTATGACCCATTCGATATTCTCAGAACAAAGCCCAAGACATCCATCGAGGTCGCCTTCCGAAAAATATTTATAAGCCTCTTTTACAACTTCCAATGCCGTTCCCATCTTTTGCATCCTCCTGTTTTGTTTGTGCCATTTCAAAAAAAGCCTACTATAGAAACTGCTTGAAGTATGAACTGAGCAGCCGGCCGTTGGGGTCAAATCGCTTTTGATACCCCTTGAAAATATCAATGCGGTCACCAATGGCTTTTTTGGCCTGACTCGGCGTCAGCCTGGGGGTCTGGTTGAAAAGCGGGCCGGCCTCCCCGCTGAACAGAGAATTCATTAAAAGCATCGAGGAACTCGTCCCAACGCGGACCTCCGGTAGACACAGGATCAATCGTGACGACCTGGCCCTCGCTAGAGTACGAGAAGAGGTTGTTTGTATCCTGAATTATGCGATAGCCAACGCTCGACATGTTGTTTCTATAGCTGCGCGATTGGTCGTGCTCTCGACAGAAGGCGTAATAGGCCTTTAGAACCTCAGGGTAGTTTTCCTTTGGGAAGGCCCAGAAGCTGAAGACGTATTTACCCATGCCAGCCTTCTTCGGATACCTGACGATCTGATCAGCGGGCATGGTATGAGTGCTTCTTATAATCCATCTTAATCCAACCTGAAAAGACCGATTGAATACGTCTAGCAGGAAGTATCTGATAGGTTTGAACGGCACAAACCGCGTCACCAGACTCCCGAACCCCCCTGCCCCGTTCCTGAAGAAAAAGTTACGTATCTTCCAGACAAGCCTGTTAGGAGACCGGGTGTGATCGCTGTACCTCAGGAACTCCACCGTCACTTTGTTCAGGAAAGGGTAGAGGTACAGCATAATCGATTCCTGCCGCTCGATAAGCCGAGGAAATTGCTTAACGAAGTCATCGAGGGAGTAATTTCGGTGCTTGACAGCTACCAGTTCCAGAGGCTTTACCTTGAAGGTCACCTCATAGACTATGCCTAACAGCCCGTAGCTTTCATCTACAAGTGTCGCCACTTCACGCCCACGGATATCGTAGAGTTTAAGGATCACCTGTGATTGTTTTGGCAGGGCAAATCCTTTCCGCCAGGAGTGCCGGTCTCGCGGAGTCCGGAAACGCATCGCTTGCTCCCAGGGCAAAGGCTTTTGCAAGACCATTTGTCCGATTGTCACACCCCGAACTGCCTGAGATGATGATCGAAGTGCCGGTACGATAGCACCCCCCAGGCCGCGCCGCTGAGCTTGCCGAAAAGAGGGTGCAGTGGCCAGGCGCCGTTTTGCTTTTGCCTGCCGAAACGCTGAATGAGCTGCTGCAATTGCGCCAAATCATCTGACCATTTCGTTGGCGAGGTCGTGAAGGTCTCCTCCGGTGCTTTGGCTTTGCTTTTCGGCCACGGTATCGCATAAATCATCACCACGTTGAGCGGCCAGTGCCGAAACGGACCGCGCGTTCTGTTGCACGGAATGTCACCCAGGGCCATGCGTACCTGATCGCTGCAGTGGCAGATCATCTGCGTGACGTTTAGGCGCCCCCAAAGGTTGTGCGATTCGGGTGCCAGGGTTTTCAAACGGTGCAGTATCTCCTCACGCGCCGCTTGTTGAAGCAACGATTTCATGCCATCACTTGTGGGTTGTCTGTTGCTTTTCCACGATGTCTTTCTTGAAGCTGGCAATCGCTCCGATCACCTCATCCTTTTCCTTCTGTGGCACCTTGAATTTATCCAGTGTAGCCACCAGATGATTCACACTGGTATTCCATTCCTCTTCGGTGATCCCCAGACCAGCATGCGAAGTTTTCATATCGCGTCCTCGGTACACGCAGGGA
>JBHHWX010000688.1:0-3058 GCA_046756745.1 bacterium
TCACAACTGCTCCAACGGAGCCACCTTTTCGCAGTGCTGTCTGCGAAAAGGCTTAAGCTCTTAGCTTCTGCAACAGTTCATCATTAGTAGGCGCCATTCTGATAAGTTTGAGCAGATGGTTCATCGCCGCTTTGGGCTCACTGTCGGTCAGCATGCGGCGTAATGCGGTCAGTCCCTGCATTTCGTCCTCGTTATAAAGCAGCTCCTCCCTGCGCGTGCCACTGGCCAACACGTTGATGGCCGGGAAAATCCGCGCGTCTGCAATTGAGCGATCCAGCACAATCTCGCAATTACCGGTGCCCTTAAATTCCTCGAAGATATGGTCGTCCATGCGAGAACCGGTCTCGACCAGCGCCGTCGCGAGCACGGTCACCGAGCCGCCATTTTCGACATTACGCGCTAACCCAAAAAATCGCCGCGGGATTTCAAGCGCTTTAGCGTCCAAGCCGCCGGACATGGTGCGTCTTGCGCCGGCGCCCGATAGGTTAAAAGCGCGCGCCATGCGGGTGATGCTATCGACCAGCACGACGACGTCACGACCGCATTCCAAGTCACAACGGATGTGAGCCAGGGTAAGCTCAGCCAGATTGATGTGGGACTGAACGCTCTGGTCGTTGGAGCTCGAGAGCACTTCTGCCTTGACACTGCGGCGAAAGTGGGTGACTTCCTCGGGGCGTTCGTCGATCAGCAAAACCACGATACGGGTTTCCGGCTCACTGGCATGAATCGCATGTGCGATCTCTTCAAGAATGCGGGTTTTGCCGGATTTGGGCGGCGACACAATTAAGCCGCGGGTTCCCCGGCCGATTGGAGCGATCAGATCGACAATGCGCATCGTTTCGTTGCCGCAGTCTCCCAGCCGAATACGTTCTCCGGCATGGATGGCCTGTAACCGGTCAAATCGAGTGCGGGCCTGAAACTGCTCCGGCGTTAAACCGCAGACAGACTCAACCGTGTCTAATTGATAGCCTCTTTTCGCACGCTGGGCTGTTCCGCTGATAACAGCGCCCTCCACAAGTCCATACTGTCGCATCAACTTGGACGATACCCAGGCATCCTGGGGTCCGCGTTGAAACGACAGTTTCGAGTCACGTAAAAAGCCGCCTCCGCGTTCAAGGCGCTGTAAAACACCGCTGGCAATTTGAGATTGGTTTGAATTCATTTCGTTTGCAATTTTCCTTTCGTAGTGTCCTTATTTTATAAATCTTTAGTAGCGGATCATTAATTGTCTATCGTAAATCCTAACTCATCAGGTGCACATCAATATCCCGACTGACGATAGTTGATTTATAATTTACGAAGCTTTTGGAATCTACAGGAGATAGTCTCAACCTTTGGTAGTCATAGGAGCAACCATCACGGTTGCATGAAACGATTCATTTCATCAGGCGAGATAATCAGTGTCTGATCTAAAACTCAGAAATAAGCTCTAAGCCCCGTCCCCGGGGCGTCGTAATCACTTGTTTTTACGAAGCTAAACGCACCCGGGGGCGGGTGCTTGAGCATCACGGTTGCATACAACGGTTCAATTCATCAGGTGAGAGAATTAGGCAGGGCCGCGTTTTCTTGATTCTTTACCAACTGTGGGGTCCAGATTGACGAGATAAACGTCGAACCTATTTATTGCCATTTACCATGTCCAGTGACTTTTGTCCCAACTGCTTTGACGGACAAGCGCATCCCTATCGATAAGTTGGTCAACTCCACGTTCTGCCATCTTTCTGAAGGCATCCGACCAGCCCTGACGGGATTTCTTGATTGGACCGATGATTATATTTTGTTTCTTGACCTCGAGTTCAACTTCCTTTCCAAGGCCACTTTGTTGAAGTAGTACTTTTGGGATTCTTATTCCCTGTGAATTACCTATTTGTATTATTTTAGTTTTCATGATTACAATGTAAGTACATCCTAAAAAAATAGCAAGTAATATAATATTAAAATTAACTTATTTATATAGCTGAGAGTGCTACGCCTCAGTGGGATTTCTCCGGCAAACATGCCGGATGGGAAAAAACGTGCGCTCGGTTTGTAAAGATTTTGGGGGCTCAAAATCACAGACGTGAGAAGATCGGAGTGCAAAACTTTAGTTTTGCACTGTTTCAATGAAAGCCGCAACGCTAAAGCGTTGCACTCCAATACCAAAGGATGAAATTATGGAACCCAAAAATATTCTGAGAAACCTACTTCAATATCTTGACATCGATATTTTCCAGAATCACTTCGGAAACTTTGGCGAGCTGCCCGGCCTCGAAGCGCTGGTCATAATCCACGGTCGATGTGTCGGATTCGGCGCCTTTGTAGTTGTGATAATCCGCGAACAGAATTCCATTGATGCGACGTTGGTTGAAGGCCTCGCGAAAACGGGTCCCGCCTCCGTCGCGGTGAAATCGATAAGCCAGATAATCCAGAGTGAGTTTCTCTTGGTGAAACCAATAGGTGAAGACATCGCTATAGTCTTTTCCGCCGCCCTCTTTTTGAAAACTCACCTCTATCTTGTGGTAAGGCTCCCCCTTGATTGCGCTTGTGCCAAGATAGCGCTTTTGCACTGCTTGGTCATTGAGAGAGTAAGGCAGCAGAGCAAAATAAACCACAGAATTCACCGAAGACGAAAAGCGCGTTTTCTCACGTTCGGACAACCTGGCCTGTTCTCCGTTAATTTTCCGACAGAATCCCTGATTGTTTAAAACATCCGAAATGGCGCCGGCGGTATCTTCAAAAGTGCGTTGATATGTAAACAGACCGCCGCTGCGCTCAACTTGAAAATGGCGCCCACGAAAATCGAACTCGATAATTGAGGATTGATATCGCTCCCCACCGTGAGCCGAAATTACCGAGCTGACGATTGACTGCGAGTCACGAGGATCAGCGCACCCGGAAAGTGCTAGTGCGATATTGATCAGAAAAAGCATGATTGGGTATAAGAAGTGATTTTTTCTCATGAGCCTAACGTGGTTGAACCGCACCTGGAAACAACTCAAAACAGTATAACACAATGGTAATCCTATTGATGCGACAGGATTATTGGATTGATGGATTAATGAATTCTTGTGACTGTTTT
>JBHHWX010000689.1:0-3056 GCA_046756745.1 bacterium
CGAGCCTTTTACAAAACCTAATCTGACGCACAAACGAAGTGAGAAATGTTAGTTATTTATTTTAACCGTGACTTTAGATATAATATCTTATTTCAGAATAAAAGTCAAGAAACAATCTACACCTACAACAGAGCCGATGTGGATGCTGTTTGCAATTTCAGTTGTTACTTTTTCATCCCCACAACTTAAGCCGGCGAAGCCCCGCAAAAAGAGCGGGGGATTTTGTCGCCCACCTACCTGGACCGCCAGGCCCTGACTCTCCCCGACGAGCTTGGAACTCTCAACCATTGCTTTTCATGGTTAATACCGTATATTAAAAATAGTTGAAATCTAAATGCAGCGTTCTTCCTCGTGCTGATTTGTTATTTCACATTTGTGATAAGAGGTGGAATTATGAAAAAAGGCCTCATAAAACATCGGGTAAAATCCTTTGAAATCATTGCTCCATATACGATCAAGGTGCAATTTGAGGATGATACTAGCCAGGCAATCAACTTCAGGCCAATCTTAGGTGGACGAATGTATCAGCCCTTGCGTGATCTTGAATTCTTCAACAAAGTTTTTGTTAGCGACGGAATAGCAACACTAACCTGGCCAAATGGTGCTGACTGGATAGTCGATATGGAATTCAAGCTTTTTTACGCCAACCACCATTTGTTCTCCTGATAATAGTTGAGGTTCTGGTGATGATTTCAAAATACGCTTGCTCTCTGAAAACCGGTAGCCATTGATGCCGCGATTGTAAATGTGGTACCAGTGTCCGGGTAGAAGTGGCGTCTTGGTTGTGCTCATTGGTTAACCCGAGCCCCAAAGCCAACTCTGACAGGGTTTGAAACCCTGTCAGAGTTTTTCAACGAGGTCGAATCAATTTGTTATCGTGCTGATATTCGGTAACCCTCAAAGAATCGGGAAATCAACGCCGATGCCAAGGTTATCATCATGTTGTGGCACTGAGTCTTGGTCATCATGCGCCGCCGGAGCACAGCTAGGACCCGAATGGTCCACATGATCCGGGCCCTTCCAAAACCTGTCAGCATGTTCTTTGGACATTGTGCCACGGCAAACATACGGCACAACTGTTTTCAAAGCGTGTTCCTTCATTGAAATGAATGAGACCCGTGTCAAAAAAGTAGAGTTTTGGCTCCTTTCGAATCGATCGGGCAATATTTCGATGATACGGAAATATGCGAAATATGATATATAAATTTTCGAGTATCTGAATATATTTTTTTATTGTATTGGGGGCAACATGCAAATCTTCGGACAATGATTTATATGAAAGCGGGGCGCCAGCTCGGCTTCGCAACAGCTCCAGCAATGTCTTCATTGCATTTATTTCATGGATTCGACTGAATTCCAATATATCCTCACGGATTAAATCGGTATAATACTGATTTCTCCATCTTGCCGCTTCCTCTTCCGAGTTAGATAGCAAGGGTTCCGGGAACCCTCCAAGACGGTTTAATTTTTCAACTGCTTCATAAGGTGAGTTTGTGTCTACGGTTTCTCTGACAGAGATGGGTAATAATCTCAGATGATAATACCTGCCGGCAAGAGATTCGCCTGTTTGACGAATCTGTTATGGATGATTCGTCTATCCTCGATCACATCATAATTTAAATATTCAGGATTCTGATATTCCTGCATGATTTGTTTTGCAAGAAAAGTCTTCCCGATCTGTCTTGGACCGGTTACAAAAACCATTTTCTTCTTTAAATCATTTAAGATTTGTGTATAAAGATAACGTTTCATATTGACTATATAGCACGGTTTTGCATAATAGTCAAGACTATTGTGCAATATTTTGCATTTAAATAATACTATCTCCAATAAGTACAATAGAAGGGAAAATAAGGATAGAGTATTTGTGAGATATGAATATTAGTGGTCAGAATAACTGAATAGAACAAAGTATTCGATCATCTTACATCTTAACCAAAAAAGTTACATCACTTCAACTCACCGAATCTCCTTCACACACCGAAACCCGATAAAGCTTTTACTCTGCGACGGGTCCTCGGCAAAGCGCGCGTCCGTGCGAAAGTTGAAGATGCCGCGCACCACCCGGCGGGTTCCACTGTCCGGTCCTTTCGGGTTGCGTTCGGGACTTTTCTTGTAGTAGGCGACGCCGAACCAATCGGCGCACCATTCCCAGGCATTGTCCGCCATGTCGAAGAGACCATAGCCGTTGGCGGAATATGTCCCAACGTTGCGCAGGCGCTTTCTGACATCCGGACTAAATCTTTTGTCATACTCAGGTCTGGACTCCGGCGCTTCGCTGCCCCAGGGATAAGGTTTGCCCTCCAGGCCGCCGCGCGCTGCGTATTCCCACTCGGCTTCTGTTGGCAACCGTTTCCCGGCCCACTTCGCATAATCGCTGGCATCCTGCCAGCTCACATGCACTACCGGGTATTTTAGATTTTGCATTTGTGTCGCCCAATCTTTCGGTTGCCGATGCCTCTGTGCTTTCAAAAAAATGGCGTATTGTTCGACGGTAACTTCGTATTTATCCATGTAGAAGGCATTCAGCCGAACCATGTGGACGGGCTCGTCTGTGGAGCCTTTATTTCCCATCAGAAAGCCGCCGCCTGGAATATAAACCATATTCTTGCAATATTGAATTTGCTGCTTTAAAGGCCGGTCTGTGGGCTTGTATTTTAATGCCTGCTCATATTTGTCGATCGCCGCATCAGGTTTGCCCTGTTTGAAAAGCCGGTCACCGGCTTCCGTAAGATTTGTGAGCTCACTCTCGCGTTTGGCTTTGGCTTCCGCTTCCTTTATCTTATTATCACAGATTTGAATTTTCCCGGACACGTACGGGTCGTTTGGCTTTTGCGACAAAGCCAGCACGTAAGCCGACTTCGCCTCAGCAAATTGACCATTATCAAAAAAACCATCTCCGGTTCTTCTGTGTTCTTCGTACAACCTGCCCGGTTCTGCGGCCACCTCGTCCGTTTGTTCCTGCACGTTCGACACAGGCGTGGTTATTTCAGATTTGATAGGGCTTGCAGGTTCTTCTTCAGACTCGGTCATCTCTGCAGGCTGCATGATTGCCG
>JBHHWX010000690.1:0-3020 GCA_046756745.1 bacterium
TAAACGCCTATAAACTTAATTCATGTTGAAAGTGATGCCTTCCCCCAAACTCTTTCTCATCGATGGCTCTGCCATCGCTTATCGTTCGTATTTTGCCTTTATAAAAAATCCTCTCCGAAATTCTAAAGGGGAAAATACCAGCGCGGTTTTTGGGTTTTTACGTTTTCTTTTTATGATTTTTGATAATGAGAATCCGGACTATATCACGGTTGTGTTCGATCCGCCTGGCCCAACTTTTCGCCACGAACAATACAAAGAATACAAAGCCACACGTCAGAAAATGCCGGATGATATGCGCGACCAAATCCCTAAAATCCATCAGGTTTTGCAGGCTTTAAACGTGCCGATTCTCGAGGTTGCGGGTTTCGAGGCCGATGACGTCATCGGGACGCTTGCTAACAAAGCCCGGCAGCGCGACGTGCAAACTTTCTTGGTCAGCGGCGACAAAGATTTCATGCAACTGGTGGACTCGCAGACAAGAATGTATAATCCTAAGCGCGCCGGTGAAGAAGTCGAAATTTTGGATCGGGAAGGGGTAGAGGAGAAAATCGGTTTGCCTCCGGAAAAAATTGTCGATTATTTAGGCTTGATGGGAGATACCTCCGATAACGTGCCGGGGGTTCCCGGAGTCGGAGCAAAGACCGCTGTCAAGTTGATACAGGAGTTTGGCAATTTGGAAAACGTGCTGGAGAACGCGGAAAAAGTCAGCCGGATGAAGTTACGGGAGAATTTGCAAAAATATCGCGATGACGCTCTGCTTTCAAAAAAGCTGGTCCGCATCGATACCAACGTTCCTCTCGAGGTTGATATAGAGTCATTAAAAAAACAAGCGCCCGACAGCGACCGGGTCGTCGAACTTTTTCGCAAGCTGGAGTTCAGCAGTTTGCTGGAGCGTTTTAAAACCGGCCGGGAAACGCGCAAGGGCGAGTATCACCTCATCGAGGAGAGTGAAAAAATACACCCTTTGTTCGCGCGTTTACAAAAATCCGGTCGAATTGTGGTCGATTTGGAAACAACAAATCGCGACCCTATGCGAGCGGAGATCGTCGGGATTGCTTTGGCCATGAAAGCCGGTGAAGCTTATTACCTCCCGGTGCATGTGGAAACGTCCGGAGGCCGGCGGGAGATGTTGTTAAAAGGAAGCGGGGATCTTTTTGGCGGCGTCTCGATAGCCACGTCGCTCAAAGAGCTATTGGAAAACCCGCAGATCGCAAAATCAGGCCACAATATCAAATACGATATGTTAGTGCTCGCCCGGCACGGTATCGAGCTGGCTGGCGTCGCCTTTGATACCATGGTCGCATCTTACTTGATCAATCCCACTTTGCGCCAGCACAATTTAGATGCGCTTGCACTCGAGCACCTGAATTATGTCAAGCAACCGACGTCCGATTTGATCGGCACGGGCAAGAAACAATTGAGTATGCTGGATGTGGATGTCGATAAGCTGGCCGCTTATGCCTGCGAGGATGCTGATATCACGCTGCGTCTGCACGATCTCTTTGTCCCGATACTGAAAAAAAGCCAATTGGTCGATTTGCTTCACAATGTCGAGCTGCCTCTCATCTCCGTTTTGATGGATGTGGAAAAAACCGGCGTTGCTTTGGATTTGGCTTTTCTTGCGGAGATGTCGGCTGAAATGGGCCAAAAACTGGATGCTCTGGTCGCACGGATTTACGATCTTGCCGATGAGGAGTTCAACATTAACTCGACACAGCAGTTAGGGGAAATTCTCTTTGAGAAATTAAAATTGCCAAAGAAGAAGCGCACCAAAACCGGTTATTCAACCGATGCGAGTGTGCTCGAGGATCTCGCTCGGATCCATGATCTCCCTAAAACTTTGCTCGAGTATCGCGAGCTGACCAAGCTGAAATCGACCTACGTGGATGCGTTACCCAATTTGATCCATCCGGAAACCGGGCGGATTCATACATCTTATAACCAAACCGTCGCTGCCACCGGGCGGTTATCCTCGAGCGACCCGAATTTACAGAACATCCCAATCCGGACGGATATGGGCCGGCAGATTCGTAAAGCTTTTGTTCCGGGCGATCCGCAGCATGTGATTTTGGATGCGGATTATTCGCAAATTGAGCTGCGAGTCATGGCTCATTTATCAAAAGACCCGGTGCTGATGGCGGCCTTTCACAATAATGAAGATATTCATGCTAAAACCGCTTCGTTGGTTTTTCTGGTGCCGCCGGAAGATTTAACCCGTGAGTATCGCCGCCGGGCGAAAGAGATCAATTTCGGCATCATGTACGGAATGGGGGAGTTCGGTCTGGCCATGCGTTTGGGTATTTCACGCGAAGAAGCGAGCGAGTTTATCGCGAGTTACTTTGCCACTTATTCCAAAGTCAAAGAGTTTATCGATAAGACACATGCGGAGGTTGAGAAAAAAGGGTATGTCACGACCCTGCTGAACCGCAGACGTTATCTGCCGGAAATCAACAGTAAAAACCGCAACATCCGCGAGTTCGCCAAACGTACCGCGGTGAACACGCCGATTCAGGGGACCGCTGCCGAGCTGATCAAAATAGCGATGATAAATGTTTGGCGAAAATTGCAAGAAAAGCAGCTTAAGACAAAGATGATTATGCAGGTGCATGATGAGCTGGTTTTTGAAGCGCCTCGCCATGAAGTCGATGAAGTGAAAGAATTGGTTAAAAACCAAATGGAAGCCGCCATGAAATTGGACGTCCCCGTCAAAGTGGATGTGGGGGTGGGACCGAATTGGTTAGAAGCGAAATGAAAGAATGATTGACAAAGACAAAAAGTTTAATTATTATATCCATTATGGCTGAGGAAAGACTGACAGAAGAAAGAGTAAGGTCTCTCGTCCAGGAGACAGTGCAGGAGTATCTGACAGCTCGTGTGGATGACGTCGATGAGATCCGGAAATCTCCGGCTGGTCGAATTCTGATCCTTGAAACGGAGATTAAGAATCTCAACAAAAAAGTGGATCGTCTGGATGAGAAGATTGAATCATTTAGAGCTGAATTAAAACAAGAAATTGCCGA
>JBHHWX010000691.1:0-3017 GCA_046756745.1 bacterium
AAACCAGATGGATCGGGATCACCATGACTTGAACGACTGCTTATAACAGCATCTAAAAAAGCTCCGAAAGTTCCAGCTGTTACATGACCAGATTGAAGCTCATCCCAAACAGCATCAGCGATCTGAGCAGTGGTTGGAGGTTCAGAAACCATATCCGTATTAGTTGTCGTCGTATCGACTAGCACAACCCCTTGAACCTTGTTTGTAGCCGGATCGTACCCTGCATCAGCAAAGTCCTTGAGGTCTGTTACGCTTTGCCCAACTCCAAGTATTTCTTTAATGTCAGAATGAACCATACCATCAGCTTCAACCTGAATTGAGCGGCCCGAAGTAGCAGGGAAAGCTAGGTCGTCTACTTGACGAGTGACATTGTACCATGAGATAAATGAGTGTTTTGCCCCTGTTGCTGTGGATTTTATAATGGCGGCCATTCTGTCAAAATTATTCTGTGCTGCCGTAAGGGCGAGGGTGATAGCCCCATCTCCACTTGTCACGAAGGTAGGGGTAGGCCCTGCAGTAGCAGTCCCGTCCTGAATAAGCGTAGAACTCAGCGTCCCAGTCGTTACGGGATCGCCGTCAGCGTCTCGGATCACCACTTCAAGCGATACGGCTGTATTCTTTTTTGGAGGCCAACTTGCCATTACATCATCCCCGGATTAGATTGAACATGAACCGCATCATAATACGCTGCTGGATATCCACCTCCCACAGGTGGAGACGGGACAAACATCGGCTTGCTTGTTCGCTGACGAAAGGGGGCGAGGGGGTCCAGGTAAAGCTGCTGAATTTCATCGCCTGACAAAATTCTCTTATAATACATAATATTATGCATGCGGCCATCAAAACTTCTGTTGGCAGCGGCTCGATTACCTAAATAGCCCGTTCCTGCGTTGCTTTGCTGCGAACCGGAAGGGGTTACTGTCTCTGTAACTGCCTGACTAATACCATCAATCCATAGGGTCGGATTGTTTGCTGTCAAAGAACTGTCGTAATTTACCGCAAAACTAATTGTTGATCCGTGCGGAAAGCTGTCTACAGGAGAATACCAATCCCCATTATTACCGCTACGCAGGGATACAAACTCCAATGAATTGTCATTGCCTGCCCCAGAATCTCTGTTTCCAATCAATAGATATCCCGGCATCTCAACGATTCGAGGGTATTTACTATCTCCATCCGCATCAGATTTAACCATTCCAACTATAGTTATTTGATCCGCTGGCTTCGATGCAAAACTTACCATGTCGTCCACACCGTCAAAATCTAAATAAATTCCAAATTGGTTAACACTCCAATCCGTCGCAGGATCCATATTTGTGAGTGTGCCATGATTGCCGTTACCGCTCATATCAAATAATTGTGTGCCTTGAACACCGAGAGAGTGCACCCAAGCCCCTGCAAGACCCCGCCATAATTCGGGGTTAGCACTCTCGGCGGCGTTTCTTGCATACCGCCCTAATCTGGGTTGTGTGCCTAATTGCGTCAAAACACAAAGTCCGTTTGTTCGTCAGTTGATGCCGCCGTGATATTCATCACCGAAACGATATGTGAAGCCCTGTCATCATCCGGCCAGTTTGTGTTATCAGTTGATTCCTGCATATATAAAACAACATCACCGCTTGGTGTTGCCGCAGCAATATTCGATTTAAAATGCCCGGCACCATCCCGCCATTTATCAGTTCCATTATCCTGTACCGCGCCAATCACGCCGAAAGTGTTATTTGAGATAGCACCTGCATTCGTCAACGCCACCGCAGAGCCCTCGTAAACAATCCCCGCGTCAGTCGGGCCAGTCCTGCTTCGGTTTATAAGAAGATCAATCTCACCGATAGCGATGGTCACACCCGTTTTATTTTCAATCACGAAACGGTAATATTTCGGAAGCGCCATTATCCCCTCCCCTGCGCGCGGGCCACATCAAGATGATGCACTTTCCGCCCAAATAATTGTTCAGCCCTCGATATGGGTACTTGTGACAACGTCTCAAGCTCCGTTTTTTGCTGGGTCGTCATAATGCCCGCAGCAACCATGAGCCCAGACATTTTCTTAAATCTTGGATCTGTTGTGTTAAATTCTGGTAAATGCGGATTGGTTAAAAATTCAATGATACTCGTTGCCTTCTTATTAGTCCCCTTCAAATCCCGGACTTTCTCGTAAATATCTTTGTCATTCAAATATTTGAGGATCTCCCCGGTTGGAGCGTTTTTAGCACCGAACACGCCGGACAGGGGAGCATTCAAAGCATTCGCTATCTGAATGTCCTCTTTTCCTGAATACTTCGCTGGATTCGCGTCTATCTCTGCCTTTAGCGCGACTTTATCAATCATGGGACTATCCTCGTCTCGAATTTTGCGTTTAAAAGTTTATCTAGCTTTTGATTCTGCTCTTCCAGTAAAGCAATCACATCAAGCAACGTCGGGTTGCATGGACTCACGTCATACGTTTTACTCACCTCGTTTGATTTTCCGCTCTCGTTCCCAGCTAAATCGTAGGCCGTGAGCGCGAAAAAGGCTGTCTTGTTCTCACCGCAGTCGAGCGCCAGCGTCTGCGTAAATGTGGGTGATGCGGTGTTTGAAAGGGCCGAAAGCGGGATATCCACGGGATCACCATAAACCCCCGAAGCTGACCCATAATATAGCTTGTAGCCCGCGAGGTCGCTCTCTGTGTTAGCGTTCCATGAGAGCTTGGCGGTCTGGGCGTAGACGTTCGAGGTTGCCAGAATCAAGATTCCTGAAAGGATTACTTGTCTAATCATCCCTGCCCTTCTTTCTTGTTAAAGTAAAATGAAACAACTAGCATAATTACCGCCGCTGTCTGATCCGTTGTCAAGATTTCTGAGTAGGCAGAGTAGGCAAAAACAGCAGCCGTGATAATGGTAAATATGAAGCGACCGCTAAGCAGCTTCCTTATGATCGAATTTAGCATTACTTTGGATGTCCTCTAAGCACTATTGTTAGTAAACTAAAAAACCCAGATGAAAGAATAGTGATCATTGTGACTGTGATCCAACTTGGCCT
>JBHHWX010000692.1:0-3006 GCA_046756745.1 bacterium
CAACCAGCTCAGACCTTCCCGCTGGTAAGGGCGCAGTGTGCCCTGAAAATTCTCCGGCACTTGCACTTCCTCGATACCCTTGAAGTTTTTGAGCCGCTGCAAGTGTTTTTTGAAACTGTCATCGTAGCGTTTTTTCTCGCTCTCCTCAAAGAGTGCATCGATGAGCATGGCCTGGGTGGATGGCACTTGCACCGTGCCGTTTTGGCTGGTGACGAAATTGAAGAAGTGCTTGAAACGTTTCTGCCAGGCATCGGGGATTTTCGCTAAACTGCCGTCGGCGAGTTTTACATAGCGCGACTGTTTTTTGACGGCCTTGCTCAGCGAAGCCAAAGACAGCATGATGCCGTTGAAATCCAACTCGATATTCATGTCGAGCCAGTCGATGCCCGAAGACACCACAACATTCACCGACGGGGCCGCGCGGTTGACTTTGCGTTTGAGATTCTCTTCACCGAAAATCTCGAAGCCCGCCTCCGCCAGCTTCGGCAGCGCCTCGAACAGCCAATCGACAGCATCTATGGTCGGAACATAACACGAAAGCAGCTCATCCCATTCCAAGCCACTAACAGCGAGCATGTCGTGGATTTCCGCCTCGGCTTCACTGTCGCGCTCGATCTGCCAGAGCAGGTTTGTCTCGTCATCAGAAGCGATGCTGATCTGCCCGGCAGCCGAACCGTCAATTTCGATGTCGCCATAAACAGGCTTCAAGGTAACACACAAATTCTCGCCTTTCTCGTGCAAATAGAGGCGGCGTCCGGTCAGCTCTTTGACTTTCTCGAATCGAAAGTTTTCTGGAAAGACCAGCTCGATGCGGTTGTTGATGTGAGGAAGAAAACCTTGCAAAAAGCGCCCGAGGTCCTCATGCGGAATGGTCAGGTCGGCAGTGTTTTTTCGTGTGAACGGCACGAGATAGCGCGCCGGAAAGGATGTGTCGATGCAGATCAACCGGTCTTGCACGAGCAACCACAACGGCGTAGCAGACAAGATGCGCACGGAGGGATCGAAATTCAGCACCGTATCATTCAGCTCGATATAAGGGGCAAGGTGATAATCGTGCGACTGCTCCTGCTCTCCCGGAACATCTTCGAGCTTGAAATACAACCTGGCGCCGGCAGCCGAGATCGAAAGCCGGCGCGCTTGATGGTTGCTTTTCCATTCCTCCGGGCCGAGGTAAAGCCGGCAGCCCGCCAGAGCGTTCACAAGGTAGCCGACGTCCAGCCCGTACTCGAGCTCCAAATCTTTTAGATTGTCGCGAGAATAATAAGATGAATAGCCATAGGTTTGCGCGTTTTGGTTGATCTTGCGTATGCAAGCAATCGCCTTTTCTTCAGCGGGCGAAGCGGTAATGTCGCGCAAATTTCCGTAATAATCGAGCTGCAACCGTCCGCGCTGGCCGAGCTGGCCGTCTTTTTTAACGTAAGTGCGTCTCGCTTCGAGCGTCCATTTAAGAGCGCCGGGGCGGAGAAAGAAAATGAGTTTCCAACTCTTCGGCGCAGTGGCCGTTTGAATTTTTGGCGGCAGCTCGGGCAGTTTTTGCAGATATTGTTCCCACTGCTGAACGCGCGGCACCGACGCCCGTCCGTTGACGTCATCCAGGACGGCGATCAAAAGCGCGACGACGTGCTGGCACGGGTTCGTGTAACAGCGGCAATCACTATCGCTTTGCAAGTTACTGTAACGGTTGCGCCAGATGATGATACGCCAGACGCCATCGTCGGAAACTTCACCGTTGACTGAATCTTCATCGTAATTGTATATTCTGACTTTACCCTGGTCACAAAGTTTGCGGCTCGATTTGTAAAAAACGTTTTTGCTGAAATAGCGCAGTTCCGGATCGGAAATTTGCATAGCTTTCCTCGATGATTGGTTGATTTTCGAAAAAAGGTTTGTCGTTTACCCCGACTTTCGGGGTGTTGAATATTGTAGATTGCAGATGGACGCAGAAGCGTCCAGGAATGCGTTACCACGCAAAGCATGGTAACGAGATAGAACTTAAATATCCAATCCCAGCTCTCCCTTGCCATAGTCTTTTTTAGCCATTTCGAAGGCAGCGCGCGGGCGTGTTTTGAATCTATCCATATAAGTCATCGCGCGGTCGATAATCCAGAGATTGGCTTCGGTATACTGTTTGTAAACCTGGTTGCCGCGTTTGGCTTTCTTCGGTGCGATATATCCTTCTCGAACGAAATAAGCCAGGTTGTCTCGATTGAGGCCCTTGCCGACTTTTTCGATGACTTCGCCGGGGGTATATGTTTTTTCACTCATAATGTGTAGAAGTATATGTACAAGTACTCATACTATTTTTGTCAAATAGATAAGAATTTTTCACATCATCATCAATACTTTTTTTGTAAATTTGTATTTGGAAATTAAAACGATGAATAATACATTACGAGCAAACAATTATTTGACACTACCACAATCCAGCGAAGGAGGTGAATAATGAAATAGTCGTGATTCAAAAGGGGAAAGTCGTCGGGGATATGTTATTGCCGGCGAGCCGGACATTGACAGCATGTATGATCTTATCGATACGTTATTTTACTTACCATTTACAAAATAGGAGTATGAGGATGAAATTAAAATTATTTGTAACACTTGCTTTCCTGCTCAGTGCACCATTGACTGTACTTGGCCAGATGGGTACGATTGAAGGCAAGGTAACGGATGCCAACGGAGTCGCGCTACCAGGTGCGAATGTTAATGTTCAAGGAACATCGCTTGGGGCTGCGGCGGACAGAAATGGTGATTTCACCATTAGTGATGTGCCGGCTGGAACCTACACAGTAGAAGCCGGATTTATTGGCTACGAAAGCGGTACGCAAGAAGTCACAGTATCTTCGGGACAGACAGCGACAGCAAATTTCCAGTTAGCGGAAGATGTTCTGATGATGGGTGAAATTGTTGTCACAGGTACGCGTGGGAGGACACGCACAGTACTCGAGTCTCCGGTTCCAATCGATGCGTTTGATGTCAGAGAAGTAGAACGCCAGGGCAACGGTGACT
>JBHHWX010000693.1:0-3004 GCA_046756745.1 bacterium
CACCTCGTCACAATGCCCCACCTATTGTTTATCAAAAACTATGATGGCGAGATAGTTATTCCACTTTTTTACACCTAACTCCAAATTGCTGTTTTGTACTTAATTTCCTTTTTACTTATGAGCCCCCTCTAACAACCGCTGCCATCGCTTTCGCGCAACCGAATATCTTTGAAGGGAGGGATCAAAACTAAGCATTTCTTTTTAAGCGGACAAAAATCCAGGCTTGGAAAAGTTTTCCTCGAAACAGGGCTTTGTCAACAGCGAAAAACGTTTTCATAGCCAACTGTACAAGTAATTTCAAATTCAGTTTTAATCGAACCTTGAAAAAATCTTTTCGAAATAAGGGTAAATATGAATAGTGAAACAGGCAGTCGTTGCAAACCTCATTTTTGCCGGTCAGAAAATCAGATCTGAATATGGAATATTTTTCGGTATTCCAAATTTCTTCAAAACTCTCATCATGCAGATTACCCATTTTCAAATCTTCGCTGTAAGCTGCAATGCAACATGGGAAAACTGCGCCATCCGCTCGAACTGCCGGATATAAAAATATTTGCAGACACTGATTCTTAAAGTGCGTGACTTTTTTGAACCACTGGCGTGCACCGGAAAAACGAATTTTCATCGCTTGCAACATCGAAGGACTTCCGAGCATGGTTCCGCGCACAATTCTGACGGCGTCAATGTAATCCATTTGAGATTGGTCGGTTACTTTCTGCGCGATCGCTTTCCAGATGGTTTCTTCATCGACGACATTATAAGGGAATTGCAGGTAATTGATGGTCACGTTCGGTTTTGTAGAATTGTGCTTTTGTTTGGCTCTTGTCAAGTCATTCTCTTATACTGCGAAAACCCAGTTTTCATCAATGCTCTTTGCAAGGTCTTACTCGTGAAGAATGTTCGATGATAGAGCGGATGGTTACCACCCTTCCATTTTTGTCTTGATAACATAAACTTGAGACTGCGCAAGTTTGGAACCTCAATAACACAAATTCCTAAATCGTTCAATAGTTTATTCACATTGCTTAAATAAGTATAAGGATCCAGAAAATGTTCGAGAACATGCCATAGAGTAATGATGTCATACCGTTTACTCGATCTTAAAAGATCCTCAAGAGTCTCACAAGTTGCCCGGAGTAAGAACTTTTCACGAGCATACTGGACAGCCGTCTCCGAAATATCAATACCATGTACGTCAAAGCCATGATTAGAGGCCGTTTTCAAAAAATAACCACGTCCACACCCAATATCCAATAATTTACCTGATGGCTTTAACTGCAATATCTGATTAACCCGTTGCTCATTGATAGTATATAGATCTGCAATATGAGAATTTCTTGAATGTGCGGTATATTCGCTAAAATCGATATGTGTATTCTCATGATAATGCTCGTATAAAGTGTCTTCATCAGGAGGATTACCAAGGAAAACAAGGGAACACTGCCTACACCTTACGACTGAGAAGGGATGTACATGATACATTGGTTCAAATGCTGAATTTTGGCAATTAGGGCAAGGTCTCATAAAATACATTCATCTATTTGACTTTGTGCCAACCGGGATAGGGCGAGGCCTCACGACCGCTCTCCCCCCACACTATCCCGAAAGCTTTAAAGCTTCCGGGATGTCTAAACCTCAGTTTCTATTTTGTGTTTGGCACTTAAGTTGATTACGTTTATGACGACATTACCATTTCTGTTGTTTCTTTTCACAGCACTCTTGCTTTGAGGACAATTCTATTTTTTGTTGTGTATAACAAAAACAATCGGTTAGTTCAGTCTCTGATCACAAAAAACTTTGGCCCAAAAGTTGATTTATTGCGTAAAAACCTAACGAGGCCAAGCCGCAACCTAAATTGATCCGGACATTTATTAGGGCACATCGTTTAATTCAGCGGAGTATTGGAACACCGGATTAATGGAGTAAGAGATGGTTCTGTTGCAAACTTGCAAAAATCCATTACTCCATCAATCCAATACACCGTGTGATTAAGAATTGAACATATTGAATTCTTTTGAAAAAAACAAAGTTTTCGGGATAGTAGAATCAATGGTCAAAAGGAGCTCCAACATGAAATATTGCTCGTTATGGATAGGAACCGTTATCTATACAGTTGTATTGTCGGGCACAGTGTTGAATGCCCAGTCCGCCCAAACCGGCTCAGTCAGCGGCTTTGTTTATGACAAAGCCAACGGAGAAGCATTAATCAACGCCAACGTTTTTTTGCGGAACACACCGATCGGCAGCAGTACCAACGTCAGCGGGTACTACGTGATTCCGAAAATCCTGGCCGGTGAGTACACTCTTGTCTGTCGATATATCGGTTACAAGTCATTTGAACAAACGCTATCTATTGTACCGGGCAGTCAGGAAATCATCAATATTACACTCAACCGGCAAGACATCGAGTTAGAGAAAATCGTCGTCACTGATGAAGCCGTACCAACAATAGAAAAACTGTTTGTCAGGCCCTTGTCAAAGATCGATCTCTCGGCAAAACAGATCAACCAAATCCCACAAGTCGCAGAAGCCGATCTTTTACGCGCTTTACAGTTGTTGCCGGGCGTGCTGCCGGTCTCGGATTTTTCCTCGGCCCTGTACATACGGGGTGGAACGCCCGACCAAAACCTGCATCTCATCGATGGCACAGATGTTTACAATCCGGAGCATGCATTCGGTCTTTTTTCCACATTCAATACGGACGCTATAAAAAAAGTAGAGTTGTCGAAGGGAGGCTTTGGCGCGCGTTATGGCGGCAGGCTTTCTGCTATCATTGACGTGACCAACTTAGACGGCAATCGCGAGGAATTCGAGGGGACCAGCTCCCTCAGTCTTTTAAGTGCGCGTACCACGGTTCAAATGCCTCTTGGAAATCTCGGCTCGCTCTCGGGTTCGTTCCGCAGAACCTATTTCGATAAAACCGCAGCGAAGTTTATCGACGACATCCCGACTTACTATTTTTTTGACGGCAATATCAAAGCCTATCTCGCCATCGACGACGACC
>JBHHWX010000694.1:0-2998 GCA_046756745.1 bacterium
AAATCGAATCAAAAAAGTGTTCCAAGTCAACCGTTTGAATTTGACATAAGCCAAAAAATCGGTTGGACAAAATGAGAACTCTATTTTCAGAGCGTCCCTCTAAATGAAGTCTTTGCAGAAATGGCAAGGCAATTTAACACAAACATTATCGTCGAAGCCCTGCCGTCAGCTCCAGTTGTTGTTAGCCGATTAACATGCTGTGAGTTAAAGACTTAAGCTATTCTTTTTCTATGGTAAGTTTAAATATTTCTTCCGTAGTAATTATCTTTGTGTAGCCCTTCTTGGTCAATCCTTGAATTAGTTTCTTATCATTCGTCCATAAAGGTATATCTAATTCAAGGCTCAATGCCAAATAAGCTGTGTCCTTAGGATCGATGTCATCGCATAATGATAAAGCTTTTTTATAATTTTCTTTGGAAATTGCCAATTGGGGGATAACCGTAATTTCAGAAAACAATTCTCGCACAAAAATTGTAAATTCCTTTCCTATTTTTGTCTTTTTTATAATCGTATCTTCATATTTAGAAATCTCTATAAACATGAAATCTGGAACATAAATCTTGAGTGTCTTGAAAATGTCTACATATGATTCTTTTCCACTTATTAAGGCTGAAAATAAAATATTGGAATCCAAAACAATTTTCATAATTTGAGGTCCTTTTTATATTCATCCCATGTCGTTTCTCGTATTTTCTCTAATTTTCGATTATAGGACTCCTCATCAATATGTTGTAAGCCTTCTGATATTTTTTTGAATGATTGTTTAATTTTCAACCACTTTAACATTTTGTGGATTTCTTGTTGGATTGTTTCCTTGCCAAACTCAACTAAATCCTTTTCGGGTATATCGAATGTTAATTGCATTGAATACTCCTTCATTTAATTAACCCAACTGGTCGTTTAATAACATATAAATAACGCTTGAGAAATCAAAGAGTTTTTAGGTATTTACTTTTACCACAAATTTTCCTGTTTACCAGAGAGCACGGGGGTAAATCCCGACGAGCGATGTAAGGCAATTTTTCAAAATTGATAAGCCTTTTTTCATATTGAAAAATCATGTCTTTTCCAGCGTTGTGATTTTCAAGTGGAAGTTTTTTTATCCTTCTTGTGATCTCACAACGCGTTTTAATAATTACAGACACTTAGACGAGAATTTTGGCTCGGAAACGCCGGTTCAACTTTTGGACAAAAGGGGTTGAAAAAACGGCATAATTTTTGATCAAGAATAGGCAATGTTGTGATGATTATCAAACAAAAACTTTTGACCGTGCGCAAAAAAGTGAGTACTTTATGGATATTCTTCTGCTTGGCGTTAATCACAAAAACACACCGGTAGAAATTAGAGAACAATTAGCTTTTACCCAAACACGACTCGGTGAGGCGCTTCTGCAGCTTACGAAAACCCAGGGCGGCGGATCACATTCCGCTCTCCATGAAGTCGTTATCCTCTCAACGTGTAACCGGGTCGAGATCTATGCAGTCTGTAAGAACATCGAGCTCGGCGCAGCCGCACTCAAAGCATTTCTCTCTGATTTCCACGGCATCCGGTCTGAAGATTTTGAGGACTATTTGGTCACCTTATCCAATCGCAGGGCGCTCGATCACCTCTTCCGCGTCACCAGCGGCATCGACTCCATGGTGGTCGGGGAAAGTCAGATTCAGGGTCAGGTCAAAGAAGCTTTCGAACAAGCGCAGCAATACGGCGCCACCGGGCCGGTCCTTTCAACTCTGTTTGGCAATGCACTCAAAGCGGGGAAACGCGCGCGCACGGAAACGGACATTGGCAAACGTTCTCTGTCAGTGAGCGGAGCGGCCCTCAATTTAGCGCGGAGCGCGTTCCCGGATATTTCAGAGCCTAAGATACTCCTGATCGGTCTCGGTGAAATGTCTGTGCTCGCCATGAAAAAACTCTCGCAGCTTGGAGCGCACAATCTCACCATCATCAACCGCAGCCAAGAACGAATCAAAAAAGCGGTTGGAGAGATCGAGGTCAGAGCTTTCGGCTTTGACCGCTTGCACGACTGTATGGAGGAAGCAGACCTGGTCTTCTGCTCCACCGGAGCGCCGCACGCTGTTTTGACCTTTGAGGAAATGAAAACGGTTCTGCCGCGACGAAGCGACAGGCCACTCCTGATCATCGATATCGCTGTTCCGCGTGACGTCGATCCTGAAATTGGCGCGCTTCCGAACGTCCGGCTTTATAACATCGATCAATTGAAGAAGCGGGTTGAAAAAAATCTCGAGATCCGCTGCAGCGAAATCAACCGGGTCAGCGACATCGTCGATGAAGAAGCAGCGGTCTTCTGGGCGTGGTATAAATCTTTGAAAGCCAAACCCGTGATCAGCAACTTACGCCAAAAAACCGAAATCATTCGCGAACAGGAATTGCAGCGCGCTTTAAGACGATTCGAGGGCACTCTTTCGGATAAGGACGCGCAGGTGGTTCAAGACCTCACCCGTAGAATCGTCAATAAAATTTTGCACCACCCGTTGACCTGTTTAAAAGAAAAGGCAGCCGAAGGTAATGGCGAGTTTTATACCGCTGCTGTCCAAAACCTGTTTAACTTAGACAACTTTCAGCAAAACGTATGAGCCGGGAAAATTCTCAAAAAGGATTCCGGTTTGGGTCGCGTCGCAGCCTGCTGGCGAAAGCCCAGACTCAATGGGTCATCGAACGATTATTACAGACGCAGCCGCACTTGAACCTCGAAGTTGTGGAAATCGTGACCGAAGGAGACCGGGTCTTGGAGCAGCCTCTCAGCACGATGGCCGGCAAAGGGGTTTTTGTCAAAGAGATCGAAGACAAGCTGCTGGCCGGCGACGTCGATTTTGCCGTTCACAGCATGAAAGACCTGCCCACGGAATCCGTGCCGGGCCTGATAACCGGGGCCATTCCGGAAAGAGTGGACCCGCGCGACGTTCTCATCTCGCGTCTGCACGCAAACCTCGAGGACATGCCCGAGGGCGCGAATATCGGAACCGGCAGTTTCAGACG
>JBHHWX010000695.1:0-2995 GCA_046756745.1 bacterium
TTGTATGTGAAGATGATGCCGATATCTTAATGTTCTTCAAGACGATCATTCGAGATACGAGATTTCAATTGAGTCCTGTCTTAACTGGGAAAGAAGCTTTGGAAAAGGCGCAGCGGGAAAAAATCGAGTTAGCGTTTATTGACGTGAAGCTGCGAGAAGAGGACGGATTGGATGTGTTGAAGAGATGGAAGGAAATTCAGCCGGACACACAGATTGTCATGATCTCCGCATACAGTGACAGCCTGATGGTGCGCAAAGCGATTCAACGCGGCGCCTTCACCTATTTGTTTAAACCGCTGAAAACGATGGATGTTTTGTCCGTAACGGTGAAATGCTTAAAGAAGCTGGGGATTGGCGAGGTGGTTTCTTTTTAGTTAAAAAACGGACAACATCGACAAAACGTTTTGGGACTCTACCCAACCGAGAAATATTTTAAACCATCCGTTTTTTTCTTAACTTGAATACTTCTATCAGCTATCAGCCATCAGCCCTCAGCTTTAATAACAGTATTGACACAATCGATGCACTCCAAATAGAACTCCTAATTTTGGAGTGAAGTGACTGTGTGTCACTTCAAAGCCTGATATTCATAATCAGGCGCAGCCTTAAAAAAGCTGTAAGCTGACCGCTGAAAGCTTTTTAGTTAAATCTTTGCTGCGGTTTTTTTATCCGTTTTGTCGTTCCTGCCATTCGCTCCGGGCGCCATCTCCAACATTTGTCGAACTCTTTTCACGATTCGTCCGCTTTCATCCATAAACCGTTTGCCCATAATCAATCGTTTGATATCGCCTAATATCGCGTAGACGCATGGCACCAAAAAAAGAGTCAAGAGGGTACCGATACTGAGTCCCCACACCATCACATTCGCTAACGGGCTCCAAATTGCCGATTTGCCGCCGATGCCTATCGCCATGGGTAAAAGACCGATCACAGTAGTGATGGTCGTTAATAGTATCGGTCGAAAACGAAGTTTCCCGGCGCTGAGAATGGATCGCCATCGCCGAACGCCCTCCTCTCTCGAGTCATTAATAAAGCTAATAAACACCAGAGAATCGTTCACAGCTACGCCGGCTAAAGCCACAAGCCCATACATGTTGTTGATATTGAAAGGGGTGCCGATAAAGAGCAGGCCAAAAGTAGCGCCCCAAAAACAGAAAATGATGGCCATAAAAATAATGAGCGGCTGAAAAAACGACTTGAACTGGCCGGCCAGAATAATGTACATCATCATCAAGCCAACGACAAACAACTGTCCGAGCTGACTAAAGGCGTCTTTAAATTCTTCAAATTCGCCGCGGAAAACGAGATCGTAGCCCGGATAGCGTTTGCTGATATCGATAAACTTTCGAGCGAGCTGCTTGTTGACCTGCAAAGCGGAGGTTTTCTTTTGATCCACGTCGGCCTTGAGTGCGATGGAACGCTTGAGATCGTCGTGCTTAATGGTCGAATATCCTTGTTTAGTGCTGAGATGAGCCACATCTCTGAGCGCAACCAGGGAGCCGGTTGGGGTCACGATCTTCATCCTTTCCACATCTGAGATTTGATTCCGGTTGGCTTGGCTGTATTTTACCACCACGTCGATTTCCTCATCGCCGTCGCGTATTTCCGTGGCAACCCCGCCCTCGAAGGCATGATGCACACTGGTTGCGATGTGCGCGACGGTCAGGCCAAGCAATGCCGCTTTTTCTTCGTTGACATGGATTTGCAGCTCACGTTTTCCAGGGACGAAATCGTCGCGAATGTCAAAAACACCCTCGATGCTGTGCAGCTCCTTTTTCACCAGCTCCACCACTTCTTGCAATTCTTCGAGATACGGTCCGCGGACCTGAATTTCAACGGGAGCGCCAACCGGCGGCCCACTATTAAATACTTTAAACTCCAAGGACTTGATACCGGCAACAGCGGTTATCTCCGTTCGCAATCCAGCGATGATATCGTCAATGCTGCGCTCTCGAAGCCGCCTGTTGGTTAATTCCATAATCACTTGCCCCACTGAGGGCTTGAAAAACCACTCTTCATCTCTTTGCTGCAAACCGGCATTGGCCACTGCGTTCACAAGCTCTCCTTGAGGGAGCTGAAAAACCACATCCTCAATTTGCCGAACAACCTGGTCGGTTATTTCCAGTTTTGTGCCTTCAGTGAGATCAACAAAAATGAAGACCCGCGGAATCTCTTCGCTGGCAAACATATCAATCCCGACCACCCAAATCAACGGCACGCTGAGAAGGATGATCAGCGACGTCATTCCCAAAACGAAGTAGCGCCGGCGCAGGAATTTCGCCAAATACTTCAGGTAGAGGTTACGCATTTGTCGAAACCGGATGTATCCTTCCCGGCGGTTACGAATCTTTCTGCTCCACTCTGCGATGTGCGAAGGGAGAATAAAAAAGGCTTCAAAAAGGGAGGCCAGTAAAGCGAAACTGACGACGATAGGCACGACTTTCAGAAATTCACCAATGACGCCATCCATCAACATCAGGGGGAGAAAGGCTGCGACGGTCGTCATGGATGAGGTCAGCACCGGCAAAGCCACTTGTTTGGACCCCAACAAAGCAGCCTCCCGCGGCCGGTAGCCCTCCTGCATGTAACGATAGCAGTTTTCGATGATCACGATGGCGTCGTCCACGATCATCCCGAGAACCAAAACCAAGGCAAACAACGAGCTGCCACTCAGGTTCGTCCCCATGTACTTCATGAACATAAAGGTGAACATGAATGTGACCGGGATACCGATAGCGGCGAAAACGGCATTTCGAAAGCCGAGAAACAAGAACAAGGTCAGCACCACCAACACCATTCCGAGCACAGCATTATTTTGCAGGATGCCGAGGAACTCGCGAATTTGAACCGAAGAGTCGTTGATAACGGATATTTCTGCGCCAGGCGGCAGGCGTTGCTCGCGATATTCTTGAGCCAGCGCTTTCACCGTATCGATGATTTTGATGGAGTTGCCTTGCTTCTTTTTGGATATACTTAATGTTATGGAGGGCTCGCC
>JBHHWX010000696.1:0-2991 GCA_046756745.1 bacterium
ACAATCGGCCGAATATTTAAGTCATTTCGAATCGTTTCAACAATACCAAAGTTCGTGAGATGAATCGATCGGCGAGACGCCTTCGCTAAGCGTTTCGACTAATTACCGTGACTGACCGATTACACTTCTCCCGGCTTTTTTCTTGACTCTATAAAAAGAAGTCTTTAGATTTCTATAATATCAAAGGTATCAAGAAAGTTCAAAACAGACTGATGAACTTGGTGGAAGAAAGACAGAGCAAGCTGCGCAAGCTCTGCCGGGCGCTAAAAAAAACAGAGTCCGGCATTGTGGATATTGTGCAATTCGGATCTTCTGTATACGCCCCGGATTTAGCCAGGGATGTGGATCTCATCATTACAACCCATTCCAGAAAAAACGAGGACATTTATTGGGAGGCATTTGACGATTTGGATCTCGGAGTTGATGTTATCATCCGAACACCCGGTCAGGAAATGGGTAAGGATATTGCTTCAAGTGTTCGACTGCTGGGAGAAGTTTTAGTGGGCAATGGTCAAACGATAAACGAAGCGGAGGGGTTTATGGCAGCGCCAACATTTGATCGCGCACGAAAAAGTTTAGATATTGCGGATGACAATTTAGAATTGGCAAAAAACCGAGAAGATGAAATTTTGAAAGATGAATTTTACCGTGTGGTTTTTAAGAGCCTATTTAATGCCGCTCGCAACGCCGTCATGGCTTTTTTAAACACCGAGAATTCTCGTTGGGGTCAATTACGCCGTGCCCTACCCAAACCCTATAATAATCAATTCAGAGAAATTGTCAATACGCTGCATATCCTTTATAGTTATGATGGGAAATATCCAAAAGAGGATCCGGAAGGGGCTTTTCGGAAGTGGCGGAAAAAAGTCGAGGACTTCATCGATAAATTAGAGAAGAGAAAATGAGCGCTCACGCCCGAGCAGCGTTTTATTTACTTACGAGTGTGTTATCAACGGCACTTTCATTTGCCTCGATTACCTGGACGACTGATATTCTCTTCCACTTTCACCACCACCATGGTAAAGTCATCGTGCTGGTCGGTTTTTCGACAAAAATGTTTGACGTCCTCGGTGATGTTGTCCAAAATTGTCTGGGCCGAATGGCTCGCGGACGCGCTCACGACCTGGCGAAGTCTTTCTTCTCCGAATTCGTCGCCGTTTTTATCCATCGATTCTGTGATGCCGTCGGTGAAAAACACAAAAACATCGCCAACCTCAATCGGGACGGATTGTTCCTCAATCGTCGAGGTAAATATTTGCCCTTTGTCCAAACCTATGGCTAAGCCGTTGGATTGGAGCAATTGCGGCGAAGCAATCGAGTTTTTGTGAACAATAATCGGATTATGCCCGGCGCGGGCAAAAGTGAGCTTTAAATTTTTTGTATCAAAAAGACCGTAAACCATGCTGATGAAGACTTGGTTCGGGGCGTTTTCATAAAAAATCGCGTTCATTTCTGTCAGGATTTTCTTCGGGGCAATTATCGATTTTGTGAGCGTCTTAACGATCCCTTTTACCATCGTCATGTAAAATGCCGCGGACACGCCTTTTCCGGAGACATCCCCTAAAACGATTCCCAAAGAATCTCTGCCGTTGCGAATGAAATCGTAATAGTCGCCTCCGACTTCCATTGCTGGGCGGCAGATACTGGCAATATCCAGATGTGGAATTTTAGGTACCTCCCGAGGAAGAAAATTCAATTGCACCGTGCGGGCAATTTCGAGCTCTTTAAGGAATCGTTCCTTTTCCGCGATTCGGTTGACATAGCTCGGGACATAATGTTTGAAATCTGCTATTGAGGTTTTTGTAAAGATTAAATAAGAACCGGAAAACAGCAGAATTGAAATCAAGCCAATGGATACGATTGCCGGGGTACTGGAAAAACCGTTTGGATGCAGATGAATAAATGAGATCTCCAATAAGAAATTAACGAGAAACAGCGCTATCAGTATCGAAATGATGTCAGCTTTATATCCGTAGTAAGCCCAAAGCAGAGCTATCGGCATGAACAGAAAAAAAGCGACATAGGACGGCTTCAGATAATAGAGGTGTAAGCCGGCGAGATCGAGTACGAAAGCAAAAACGATAATGAGTATAGCCCGGTTGCGGATTTTTGTTTTCAGGTAGCTTAAACTAAAAGAAAACAACACCAAACCGATAAACAAGCTCGATAAAGTCGTTTGTAAAAAGTTGGCAATTAGTGAAGAGTTCCCTTTGAAAAACCAGAGCAGGTCTTCGTCAAAGGAGAGACGTCCAAGCTTGAGTTGAGCTGCGAGGGCAAACAAGAGTGCAAATGCCAAAAGAGTGATGCCTGAGAGCGCCAGAGCGTGTAAAAAAGCCGCCCCTAACTCGCGAACCCGGATAAAACCGCGGAGGAGTATGTCGGTAAGAGCGATTTTTCGCTGCCAAACCTCCCGGTTTATGGATTCAGCAACCGGGTAGACAAATAAAATCCCAATTCCGGTAAATAGACCGGAGAATCCGCCGGCGATGAGAATTTCTTGCCAGTCCGGCCAGATTTGTAAAGAGACAAAAGCGAGCATCATGATACCTGCCGCCAGGCCGAGCCAAACCCCCCGTTTGAATTCCAGAACATCGTGCTTAAGTCTCCTGAAAAATATTCCGATGAGCACGATCCCGAGTACAACCCACATACCGATAGTGGTGAGAATGCTTGCGGTGCGTCGAGTGTCGGAATCGGGAAATTCAAAACTGTCGAAGTCGATAAGCGTTTTGGCGCGATAACTGGTCACGTTTCGCCCGGTAATCGTGATGGTGTAATTCTCTTTTAAGTCGGAAGAAATCGGGGATGGCTTTGAATAAAGAAATCGATATTTCAAAGTACGTTCTTCTTTATTAATCACCCGGTTTCGTAAAGAAATGGCAGAGGTGTCCACTCCGAACGATTTCAGAAAGAACTTGGATTCTGCCAAAGCTTCGGATTCTTCCAAGTTCGGCGGTTTGTTTAAAAAAGGGCTGTCTTGTTCAAGCTCAG
>JBHHWX010000697.1:0-2988 GCA_046756745.1 bacterium
GAGCATTTTCCCCACAAACTTCTTACATTTAACTACATTCCTAGCGATATACTCAAACATATTGACACATTAACGCCGAAAAACAATGCTCTTCAAAGCCATCGAATTTGCAGCGAAAGCCCACAACGGTCAATACCGGAAAGCCTCGAGACTGCCGTATATTGTCCATCCGATAGGGGTCGCCAAATTACTCATCGAGCATGACTGCCCTGAGGAGGTCGTCATTGCCGGAATTCTACACGACACGGTTGAGGATACTTCCGTGACCCGTGCAGAACTTCTCGATGAATTTGGCGAAAAAGTTGCCCATCTGGTCGAGGGGGCTTCTGAGGCGGACAAACGCGATGTGTGGGAAAATCGCAAACAGCAATTTATCGAATCCCTGAAAACGGCAGACGAAGAGGTGCTGCTTGTGGTTTGTGCCGACAAAGTGGACAACATTCGCTCAATACGTGAGGATTATGCGAAAATGGGTGAGGCCGTGTGGGCGCGCTTCAGCCGGCCGAAAGAAAAACAAGGCTGGTACTTCCGTGCTGTGATAAACACTCTTGGCCCAAGACTGACGGAAAATCCGGGCCGTTCGCTTTTGAAGCAATTACAGGAAGAGGTTCAAAATATCTTTGAAGATTCCTGAGTCCAAACTGGTCGCACGTTTCGGAAATATCCGGGGGCTGCTCGTTCTGCTTTTTATCTGGCTCGCAGCAACAGCTCTTAACCTCACCAAAGCTTTTCACATCGATGATACCGCGCACTTGGAAATCGCCTCAGCTATCCAAAACGAACCGTTACAGGTTATGACGGCTCAAGTCAATTGGCGGGATACTGCCGAGCCTATTCACACTCTGAATCAACCTCATCTGTTTTTCTATCTCATGGCGATAACCAAGTCGGTTTTTGGGGACTCTGAAATCGCACTGCATCTGCTGCTTTCGTTTTTTAGTCTCATAGCCGTGGTCTTCTGTTTTTTGTTAGCGAAAACCTTTTGCCCTCAACACCCTCTGTATTTAACCGCCCTGCTCTGTCTTGGGCCTGCATTCTTGCCGTCGCAAAATGTGATGGTCGATATTCCACTTTTAGCGTGCTGGCTCTTTTTCTTCTGGCTGCTCCTCGCGGCCGGTTTCAAAAAAAATACAATGCGTTATTTTACGTCAGCTCTCGCGGCCTCCGCGGCCTGCCTTATCAAGTACAGCAGTCTCCTGCTCCCGCTCTTTCTCGGCGTTGTGATTGCCCTCCGGAAAGATTGGCGGAGACTGTGGACGTTAGCGATTCCGGCTGCCGCGCTCCTGGCATGGTCTTTTTTCAATCTCCATGACTATGGAGGAATTCATTTGTTGTCGCGTGATATACCTTCTTTTGGAGTCGGCAGAGGCCTTATCCGTACAACGGCCTGGGTGATCTGTCTCGGCGCAGTCTCCCCCTTCGCGATCCTCTGTATTCCTTATGTGATCGCCGAAAAGCGCCGCCGACCTATTTTAGGGATCTCGCTTGCAGCAGCTCTTGCGATCCTTATTGGAGGATTCACAAAATTGCATGAACCGGTAAGTTTCTCTGTTCTGCGGGCACTTTTTCTGGGCAACGGTCTTTTGCTCGCAATTTTGACGGTCAGGATTCTGATCGACAACCTACCACGACCTTTTGAAGAGGCTGGCGCGTCAAAAGCTTCTTCTGCCTTGCTTTTTATCTGGTTTGCCGGAAGCGCGGCCTTCATCATTTTGTTTGCCCCGGCTATCGCCGTGCGCCACCTTTTGATTGTTCTCCCGGTTATCCTTTTTGCGATCGGGAAAACGGTCATACGCACGGCCTCCTCTTTGTCCCGGCATCTGGCAATTGGATGTAACTTTCTTCTCGGTGCGTTGTTGGGAATTTCAGACTGGAGTTATGCCGACGTATATCGCGATAATGCGCCAAAAATTGTGCAAAAGATAGATAGCCATTCAACGATTTGGTTTACCGGGCACTGGGGCTGGAAATGGTATGCGGCGCAAACAGGGATGCGGGAGTATGATTACATGCGGTCCAGTCCGCAGACAGGAGATTTTCTCGTGGCTCCGGAATTCGTTGACAAACAAAAGGTTGCCGGAGAGCATTCGGCAAGATTGTCGAAAGTTGATGAGTGGATTGTCGACTCAACTCCGGCGACATTTTTTCGAGTCGGGCCGATGGGCGGCTTTTACGCTTCATCCATCCGCCGGTTGCCGTGGATCGTCTCCAGAGAACCGCTCGAACAGTTCACTATCTATCGATTCGACTAACGTAAGGAGAGGAAAATGCAGATTTCGGAACCCACGACCATGCTGACTGATTATATCCTGGCGCTGTTTACACTGTTATTGTGCGGGCATCTGTTTAAGTTAAACAGCCCTGATCGCCAGGTTTCCGTGCAGCTTTGGAATTTCGCTTTCATCGCAACGGCTATCGCCGCCTTTCTCGGCGGCGCCTCCCACGGCTTTGCAGACTATTTTAATGCCTTCTTCAGCGCCGCTCTTTGGAAAGGAACCGTGTACGCTATCGGTTTTGCGAGCTTTTTTATGCTCGCCGGGTCGATTATCGCGGCCGTGACCAACCCCGGGCGGCGATGGCTGCTCGCCCTCACGACGCTGAAATTGTTTTTTTATGCAATATGGATGATCACCCATAGCGATTTCAGTTATGTGATTTACGATTACGTGCCCGCCATGCTCGGGGTGTTTATGCTGCAGGTCTATTCCTATAGAAACAAAAAAACAAAAAGCGCTGTCTGGATCACCAGTGGAATTATCGTGTCATTTTTTGGTTCGGGTATTCAAATGAGCGGCTTTACTATTCACGAGTATTTCAATCATAACGATTTGTACCATGTCGTACAAATGGGAGCGATTTATTTAATGTATCGCGGGGTGTGCTTGCTGAAGGATTGCCAAATAGTGTCTGACCGAAAACTCAGAAATAAGCTTTAAGCCCCGTCCTCGGGGCGTCGTAATCAATTGTTTTTACAAAGCGTCAAACGCA
>JBHHWX010000698.1:0-2986 GCA_046756745.1 bacterium
AGGCATCCGTGCTTTCCGATTATCCGTGTTCTGAACGGTCACGATCACCTCACCGCAACGGACCGGTTACGAGATGTGAAAAATTTTACTTGACTTTCATCCTAAAAAGTATTACAATTTATCTAAATTAACCAAATTAACTGGTAAAAAAGTTATTACGCTTTTTCCTTCTTTTTATGCGATTTAATTCGACATCGTTGAAATCATGATAAGAGGAAGAAAAAATGTGGCCCCGATACGCAACAGGCGTAAAAACAGTCAATGAGTGGTTCCTCTTAGGTTATTTATGGATTGCCTTAAGTCTCCCTATGAGATCACAATCCGCTCTCTATGCACAACGTGCTGGAACAGTTAGAAGCAATGGCATAAACCTTCATTATGAGATGTCCGGTACCGGCCCCACCCTCATTTTGATTGAAGGTCTTGGCGTGGCCACTTGGTTGTGGGAAAGACAGGTGCCGGATTTTTCGAAACACTTTACCACTGTTGTGTACGATAACAGAGGCGTGGGCAAATCTGACAAACCGTCAGGACAGTACTCCATCAGCATGATGGCGGACGATCTGGCAGGCTTGATGGAAGCCCTGGCGATCTCCAAAGCCCATATTTTGGGCGTGTCCCTGGGCGGTTTTATTGCTCAGGATTTTGCCTTGCGGTATCCGGACAAAGTTGACCGGTTGGTTTTAGTCTCTACAAGCGCCGGGGGACCGGATCACGTTCCTATGTCCCCGGAGACGTTCGCGATGTTTCTGGCCACTGATAGCGATCCGCGACGTTTGCTCAGAAAAAAGCTCGCTTTGGCCTACACGGAATCCTATTTGCAAAATGAAGATATCGACCATCTTATCGACCTGCGTTTAGAAAATCCTCAACCCCAACACGCCTATCACGCACAAATCGCGGCAGGGGTCTCTTTTAATTTATCCGAACAAGTTGAAGATATTACAGCGCCGACTTTGATTTCAGCAGCAACAAAAGACTTGGTGGTTCCGATACTCAATGCTTACAATCTTCACAAAAAAATTCCGAACAGCCAGCTTATAATCTACGAAGACCTCGGCCACCAATTCTTTGTTGAAAGCCCGCGTCGGTTTAATCGGGATGTCATCGAATTTTTAACAGGTTCGTCTCAACAGAAGGAATAGCAGTCCTGTTCTGAGGAGCGAATCGTTCTAACTCGTGTTTGAACGAAAGGGGAATTTATCCGAATGAATGAAATTCAAACAGCAATTGTTGAAGATTTTGGCAGTGGATATGTCAAGTTTGGACATAGCGAGCTGATGGGTCAAGTTGTCGGTTTGCTTTTATGTGAAATCGAACCACTCTCCATCGACGAGATATGTCTTGCTCTCCATGTGACCAAAACACCGATCAATCAAATTTGCCGGCGACTGGAAGAGCTCAAATTAATTCGACGGATTCGCATCAAGGGTGAAAGAAAATATCACTACCAAATTTCACCGAATCTATTTCTGCAAGCCGGAATGAATTTAACACGTTTGTATGAAGAAAACTTGAACATTGCGGAATATTACCTCCCAACCCTTTTGCAAAAATATGCCCGAGCGCTGCCGGAAGAAAAAGACAGGCTCAAAGTCATGTGCGAACGTTTGATCGCAATGCGTGAATTCCATATTCGTGAGATTGAATCCTACAAAAGATTTCTTCAGGAATGGAAGAGGACAAAGATCGCACTCCCATCAGTAGAAGAGTATATGTCCCGAATGGGGACAAAAGCAGCGTAAAAGCAAGGGGCGATTAAAAGACCAAGCCTATGAAAAGCAGCGTACAGATCGAAGACATTCAACTCTATTTTGAAAAAAAAGGAGACGGCCCACCCGTGCTCATGATTCCGGGATTAGGAGCGGGCACTTGGCTCTGGGAGAAAAATCGCGCGGCTCTCGCGCAAAACTTCGAACTTATCATGCCGGAGCTGCGTGGCAGTGGGCGCTCGGACAAACCGGATTACCGGTACTCTATCACACGTTTTGCACACGATTTAAAAGCATTGTTAGAACATTTGGGTATTGAGAACGTCCATGTCCTCGGCGCGTCCCTGGGCGGTTTTGTCGCACAATATCTTGCTGCGCACTGGCCGGAAAAAGTCATATCTCTGGTGTTGATATCCACCAGTCTCGGCGGCGAACATCAAACCGGACCTAACGGAGACGTGCTCAGCCGAATGATTCGTCCGCGCGGCAGAACGAAAAAGGAGCGCCTTGAAGAGGGTTACGTTTTTAGCTTCACAGAAAAGTACATTCAAACGCACACTCTGGACCTGGAGCGCATCACTGAGTGGCGCACCCAATTTCCGCAGCCGGAATTCGCTTATTACCGCCAGCTTCTTGCCGGGAACGCTTATGACGGCGCCAACATCGCCCACAAGATCACGGCGCCCACTTTGATTTGTGCGGGTGAATCAGACCCCCTGGTCCCGATGGAGGATGTTATTCTTTTACACAACGCCCTGCCGCACGCGCATCTGGAAATATTTGCGGGCAGGCACCTCTTCTTTTTTGAACAAGGCCAGCAATTCAGCAAAGTCGTTATCGATTTTATGAAGCAAAATGAAAAAATCAAAAAGAAAACGGAAAATGACACGTCATGTATATCGGCGATTATCTCAGGCGACGCTGCGTCTTCACACCTGAAAAGATAGGGATTGTAGATGCGACTTCTCAGGCGCCGGAGCGATTCACCTATCGCGATTTGAACGAACGCGCCAACCGGCTGGCTTACTGGCTTCGAGCTGCCGGGGTCAAAAAAGGCGACCGCGTCGCTCTGCTGGCCTACGACGGGATTCATTTTTACGATGTCTTTTTTGCGTGTGGAAAATTAGGGGCGATTCTGGCGCCGTACAATTGGCGATTGCATGCGCGCGAAGTCGAAAGTCAGATTCGACTTACCGGCCCGAAAATTCTGTTTCATGATTCCGAAGCCCCGATAAATGCCATGGTCGCCGATTTGCAGAGTTGTGCCGGAATGC
>JBHHWX010000699.1:0-2961 GCA_046756745.1 bacterium
ATCGATCCCCTCACTGAGGATGTCACCTTGCAGGTGGGCACTTTCTCTACAACAATCCCGGCAGGCTCCTTCGAGTTCAAACCGGCAAAACCGGGGAAAAAAGGCAAAAAGGGCAAAAAAGGTAAGAAAGGCAAACCCGCCCAGTACAAATTTGAGGGAGTCGCTGGCGGTGTTGACCTGGAGATGAAAATAATCGTGCTAGGAGGGGACAAGTTCGATTTCAAGGCTGAGGGCGAGGATGCGGATCTGACGGGGACGGTCAACCCGGTTACGGTCAAGCTGACGATTGGTGATGATACGGGGACAACCAGCGTCACGGCCGAAATCGAAGTCGACGACGACCTGGACAAAACAATAGCCGATGCTGCAGATGAAGGGAGCTTACCAGAAGGCTATGTCCTGTCTCAAAACCATCCCAATCCCTTCAATCCCGAAACCGATATCCGCTTTCAGCTTCCCGAAGCCAGTCATGTGGTGTTGAGAATCTTCAACACACTTGGCCAAAAGATTCGAACACTGACAGACAGTCGGTATACTGCTGGCCTCCACAGCGTTCGCTGGGATGGAAAAGACAAGCACGGTAATCTCGTTTCGAGTGGGGTGTATCTCTACCAACTGCGGGCGGGTACGTTCATTGAGACGAAGAAGATGAGCCTACTGCGCTAAAACATCGTCTTTCAGAAGTTAGAATAATCATCGACAAAGTTTATGTCGCCTCCAACTAAAAACGTCTAATGGGCGGCATGGACTGGTCTGTTCCATGATTGGGGATTTTAGATTTTAGATTTCCGAATTAAGCAGTCCGAAATCTGAAATCGTCAATCCGAAATAAAGTGGTCCGAAATCCAAAATCTAAAATTCTAAATGCAATGATACTCTAATTATCAGTGCTCGTAACATGAATAAAAGTGAAAGGTAACGTTATGGCAAAAGGTAAAACGCTTCCAAAAATTCAAATCAAACCGACAAGCATCAGAGTGGTTGGACAGCCATTATCCATCAGGTTAAAATCCCTGTTTTTCTGAAGCGATTTTCAATTTCTTGCAAAACCTCGTCGATCAGAATACGTGGGCTTTCATAGACTTTTTTGCTTTCATGTTTATGGTGTGGAAACGTGGAATGATGTGGGAAATGAGGCG
Source organism: bacterium (assembly GCA_046756745.1). Lineage (GTDB taxonomy): Bacteria > Zhuqueibacterota > Zhuqueibacteria > Oceanimicrobiales > Oceanimicrobiaceae > JBHHWX01. The sequence goes on from JBHHWX010000699.1 coordinate 1,140, forward strand.
CATTATCCCATCGCAGAATTAGTCGATTCTGTCTATCTTGCCAGTGATAAGAATATTTGTTCTTACCAGCACTATAAGATTCTGTGATATAAAGTCTGGAATCATCAAGGAGTTCAGCAAAACACTTTAAATATTTTACCGTAGATTCGTCAAGCATCTCTATGACCTGTACCTGTTTGACAACCGGGCTGCTGTGCAACTGAGCTATGATGTCAAACATGCCTGAAGTTCCTCGTACCGGTCCTTCCACTCTTCAGCAGCAGTTTCAAACGCTTCCCAGGCAATCAAATCATCCCATTCGCTGAATGATTCGTCATTCGCCTCTTCAATTCTTTTCTTGAAAGTTTCGAAGTTTGTGCCATATTTCTCCGCATACATCCGCGCCCTGCTTGCGAAATATTCATATTTGGTCGTGGCATGGGAGAGGACTAAAGAAAGAAGCTCATTCTCGCCAAGCCAATCCGGTATATTTATCTTTTTGTTCGTGAGCATAAGATTACCTCCGTAATTTCTATTTCGTAAGAAATTAAATAATCCTCGCTTAAATATCAAGTTCAATTATTTTCTACCATACGGTCATAAATCCGTAACCAGCGTCGTTGGGATTATATTCGATTCAGGCGACTCGACGAACCGACAACACACAAATGATTTCGGATTGCGGATTTTCGATTTCGGGATGGTGGAACCGTTGTTGCGTTTTCCGAAATCCGAAATCAAAAATCCGAAATTGTCTTATCCTGAAGTAGGTTGACTGTATTGAAAGTAACGAGTGCCAGCCTAACGACTGAGGTATTACGTAGCTAGTGAGGTTTAGCTTGCTAATTTTAAAAAGAATCTTTAAATTATCAAAAAAGATAGAATCACAGGAGATCTTATATGACACAGTTAGCCATCCAATTAATAGAAAGGGATTATCAACGCTTGCAAAAAGCCGCTAAACGTGCTGGAAAATCTGTACAGGCATTGATCTACGAATGGATTTCCCAATTACCGGAGATTGATGAATCGTTTGATGTAACCCAGGATCCGATTTTTCAAATAGAGGGCTATGATTCTGAAGCCCCGAAAGATTTATCTGTCAATTTGGACCGGTATCTTTATGGAGAAAAGTGCCCAAAATGAAAAACAGTTTCGTAGACGCCAATGGTTGGATTGCCCTCAATAGTAAGCGAGATCAGTTTCATCATGCAGCAGTTAAGCTAAACAAAGGGCTACTTCAAAACGGGTATCGCTATGTGACCACGAATTTTGTGTTGGACGAGACTTATACAGGTTTGTTGACTAAAGTCGGCCACTTTGCAGCAGTAGATTTTGGCGAAAGGATGCGGACCACGAAGACAGTCCAAATTATTCATATCAGCGAAGAGATTGAAGAAGAAGCTTGGATATTATTCAAACAGTATTCCGACAAAGACTTCTCGTTTACGGACTGCACCTCGTTTGTAGTCATGCGTCAGTTGGGCTTGTCGGAAGCGTTTACCAATGACCACCATTATGAACAAACGGGTTTTACCATTCTTTTAAAATAATGCCGATCAACTAGGCAATGACGTTAAGCCGTGCGCAATCTGCCCCCGAAACCGCTCCAGACTCGCCCGATTTACCTACCTATTCCGTCGATTTGCACCGTTTATTAAGGCACTAAGCGACAAATGATTTCGGATTGCGGATTTTCGATTTCGGAATGGTGGAACCGTTGTTGCGTTTTCCGAAATCCGAAATCAAAAACCTGTGGTGAGATCAGCCGAACCATCCGAAATTTCCGCGAATCTTCTTTCATGCCTCCTTTCCCCTCCATGCACCAATAGCCTTTTCAGGC
>JBHHWX010000700.1:0-2958 GCA_046756745.1 bacterium
TATCGCCGAACCCTCGGCTATGTTGTCTAACCGCTTCGCGGTAATACGAACCTCTGACCAAACCTAATCGGACGGGCAAACGAAGGGAGAAATGTTAGTCATTTATTTATTAAACCACTCTTCCAAATTCTAAAATGGAGCCCCACGTGAATGTCTCATCGCGACAGCCGCATCATTCTCCTGAATGTAACTCTCCCCACAGATAAGGATTGGCGTAAGAAAACATCGTTGTATCCGTTGCCCAATACCATTCACAGGCGCTGCCAGGATTCAGGATAATGTTAAACAGGATTCTGTCTGCGGGTTTATTCCCGCCGTCATTGAGCACAGAGATGGGCAGCAGGATTTCCGCGGAAATGTGTTCCCGGCTTTTGACGATCTCAGTCTGCGGCGCAAAATCTCCCGCTACGGATTCAGGATACTCACTCATAAAGTGATAGTTCTTATTCGACTTTTTCAATTTCCAAACAAAAGCCCCGGGTTGCAGATCCACGGTTCTTTGGTTGTTCGGCCCAATCATCAAGTGCATGACCACGCGCTTTTTCTTTTTCGGGATCTGCCATTTTTGAACCGAAACCAGCAGTCCGTCTTTGACCCGGGCAACTCTTACTGTAGGGGCCTCGCACTCCTTTTTGCCGGTTTGATTGATTTTGTTCAGGCTTATCGTGAGCATGCCGTCGTGCGACGACCACTCGTTCTCTAATCCGTCGAGTTTGTAGTCTGCGAGCTTCGGGATAGTTAATCCGGGCAGGTCCGGAATAAAAGATTCCCGCTGTTCAAAAATGGATATCGGCAGCTTGAAAATTTCCCGTTGTTCATTGCTGAACAAAAAGTCGGTCCCAGAAAAGCAAATTCCCTCGCTCTGACGGCCCTCAAAGAGAATGCGCTTATATTCTCCTGCCAAATAATTATCACTACTTACAGGCTTTCCGAACAGGTAAATGTATTCATAACATAATACCAGAAGGCGACTGCCGTCCATTGACACATCAGCAGAAGTCACGGCGCCATCAACATCGAATTCACCCACTTTGGTCAGGACTTGGGATGAATTATGCTCCAGAGTGTCAAACCGGTACAATTTGGTTTTTCTGTCGCTGCGATGCTTGGTCAAGATATAAAGACGCCCGTTCGTCCAGAATAGCGCCTCACAGTCAAAGTTCCGGTTCCCGGGTTCTGGGAACGATTTTTGGTCGGGATAGGTGAAGTGAATCCGCTTCAGCACAGCGACCGAGTCGGATGTCAAAGGATCAGGTTCCGGGATCACATACACGGTGAGATCCTGCCGGATGTTTCTGTTATTACCGGAATCTCCAATATAAAGATGACCGGCGTCGTCCACCGCAAGGTCCTCCCAATCCACGTTTTTAGCGCCGATAATGCCTACTTCGCGAATCAATTTTCCTCGAGCCGTGACCGCGAAAATTCGCGCCCTGTCGCCGGAATCATTGTGGGTCCAGTAGACGTCTTCATACCTGCGGCTTTTAACCAGACTCGAGGATTCGGTGATTTTTTCAGAGGAAAACCTGCCATACGGATCCCAGACGATGTCCGAGTCATGTCCGTGACAAGATTGGAATACAAACCAGATTAAAGAGAGATGTAAGAAAGTCTTGACCGCTTTCATGTTGTTATTGGATGATTGGTAAATGACTTGATTATGAAATGATGGGGAATGACTCATTTTTTGACAAGATAACAGGATAAACCGGATTTACAGGATGACTCCTCTCCAGGTAAAACTCTAACTGTTCTTTTTTACTTCTGCTTTCTTTGGCCCAAAGTATAACCATATTATGTTTCGTTGTCAAGAAAATTAGTAACTATCTAGCGAAGCTTGGTATTGGAGTGCAACGCTTTAGCGTTGCGGTTTACACTAAAACAGTGCAAAACTAAAGTTTTGCACTCCGAAGTTTCCGCGCCTGAATAGATACGAAAATTACTCTCTAAATTCAATCTCTGCAAAGACGCCATAGTGATCGCTGGCATGAGCGCCGTTTATGACTTCATCCATGACCACGGAGCTCGATTTTATCGATACTTTCCAGGAGGCCAACAAATCTGCCGGTCCGAGAAAGATGTAGTCAATTCGTTTAGGAGTGGCTGTGTGGAGTTTTTTTAATCTGCTCAATAGATCAGAATCCTTTCCAGAGATTTCCTCTTTAAGATAATATTGATGATGATTTAAATTTGTCCCCGGGTCCCAGGTAAAACCCGGCACATTGGGATTCATCGTGTGAAACAAATCCACCATTCCAAATTGTAAGAGCTGAGTGATTTCCTCTGAGCCTGACTCAGCGTTAAAATCTCCCATCAGAATGAACGGATGCTCATCCGCGGTTTCTTGAATAAAAGCCACGGTTTTTTTCGATTCCGACAGACGCCATTTTACCCCCTCTGCGATTTTTTCTAAAACGGATTCGACGTCCCTCTGACTGGCCTCACCGGTATCAGAGAGCTCACGGGCTTTTTTCAAGACGCCGGGCGAACCCAACAAGGAGGCGTGCCAATGGGTAACAAAAATATAGAGCGGTCTATTTCTGACAGCAATTTTAACCGCAATTACTTGAGTGGCATCAGAGAAGTGAAAGGCGGCCCAATTGCCAACATACCCCCCTGACAATTTTTTTCGTCCGGCAAATTGAGGCTGTAAAATCTTCTTGGCGAGAAGGGCATCTCCTTCGCGAAGATTCCAAGGCAATCCTACCGGGCCCAAACGAAGTCCGCCAACGCCCATATGAAAAAAGACTTCATATCCCGTATCTTTTGCCAGTCGTTCCGCGTAATCAGGCAGTTTATTGGCCTCCTGAATTCCAATGAGATCAGGATCGAGCTGTTTGATTTGAGTCACTAATGCCTGGTAGCGCTGCTCTCGAACAGCGGCGGTTTCATACTCTCCCATCTTGAGATAACCGGAATAATCGAGGCCGGACCAGACATTGATGGTGAGGATACGCA
>JBHHWX010000701.1:0-2953 GCA_046756745.1 bacterium
TTGGACGCTGATTGCCTCTGATTGCCGCAGATTAAAACTGAAAAACAGATTTTATCATGCATCAGGGTATAAATTAATTAGAGGAGGAAATCATGAACATCACACATGCTGAAGACAGAATGAGAATTTTGTTACTCATCTGGCTCGTTCTGTTTACCGCCGGCTTCATTGTTATGGGTGCAGCCGCGTGGCTGCCATTCGGGACGCAACTCTACTCAAATCACCCGATGCTCTCTTTTGCCTGGGTCAGTCAGGGATTGCTTTTTCTGTGCTCCCTCTTTTTTTTGAGCGGTATTCGAGATAATGAGCGCGCCGGCATGGCGCTCTTCTGCTTCAAGATCGTATCCGGAACAGCCATGATAGTTTTGCTCTTCAGCCGGGCGGACTTTAACGGCAGCGTGCTTGCTGTAGTCGGCGGCGGTGTGTTGGATTATGTGATGGCCGGCTTGACGCTCGCGTTTCTGTTGATGGCGCGGCGCAGCCGGGCTCTGCGTTTGTCTTCGGACACGAATCATGAGGCTGGACTCGAGCGTCTTCCGGATATTTTGGCTGCCAAGCTGCTTCGGGCCGGTCTCTATCTCTTTGCTGCCGTTTTTAGCGCAGCCGCTGTGGGAGTCTTAGTTGCCGGTCTTTTATGGGTATCCCCGCAAGATGCGATCTTTAAAATTGCAACAGGCAATGCCGTTGCTATGTATGCAGCGCTCACTTACTTATGTTGGCTTGCAGCAAAAACACCAAGACGGCCCCTCTATGCTCAGGACATCGTCGTCGTCGTTTCCTTCTTAGCGACGGCTGCCTTCATATTTTTTATAATAAAGTTTAACCTAACTGGAAAAATTCATCTTTGGTTCTTGATCGGCGCCTCCTGTCATTTCATCGCCGGCGCTGCTATCTGGGGACTGAGTATCCTTGTGGACCGCGCGCTGCGCCCCAAGGTTTTTTGGGGTCCGTGGCTGCACCGGGTGTTCGAACAGTTTTGCGAGGTCATTCTCAAAGGGGATGTCGAAATTTTAACCCCGCGAGAAATTACGGATGCAGCCGAAGACCTGTTGGCGAAAACGCCTTCGACACGGCTGGCCGGACTCAAGGCAGCATTGGCTTTTATCGAGCAGGGCTCATCGCTGTTCAGATTCCGGGCGCCCATGTCACGTATGGGAAGGATTGAACGTGAAAGATACTTGGCTTCAGTCTTTCAGCGCGGACGCGGCCTATTTCGAGATCTCATTAAAATCAAGCAGTTGGTCTTCCTGACTTACTATACAGATGAGCGAACTCAGAAGGAGATCGGATACATCAAATTTCCGGAGCGGGAGAAATTTAAGATTGCAAAAGATGTTTTGCCCAGCGGAAAGCTCTCCTATCCACCGGCAGTTGATGAGCGTGAGCTGGAGGCAGATGTCTGTGTGATCGGCTCCGGCGCCGGAGGGGCTGTGGTCGCCGCCGGGCTGGCGCAGGCAGGCAAACGCGTCGTCATTTTGGAAGAAGGGCCTTTTCTTAAACGCGACCGCATAAGCGACAACGAGCTAAGCATGCAATCACAAGCCTATCGAGACGGGGGACTCCAGTTAACCGTTGACTTTGATATGTACGTGCTGCAAGGACGCTGTGTTGGCGGCAGTACCTTTGTGAACAATGGCGTCGTTTTTGACCTTCCCGACACCGCCTTCAAAGAATGGCAGGATCTGGGGGTGAGTCTGAATAAGAAGAAGCTGGACCAATCGTTTAAGCGCGTGCGCCAACAGCTTGCTATTCTTCCTTTGAAATATGCGGAGAATCTGGTAGAGAAAGGCAGTTTTAAGTTCAGGCAAGGCTGTCAAGAACTTGGTTTGGACTCTCAGTGGTTTGAGCTGAACATGGATAGCTGCATCGGCGCTGGGAATTGTACCCTCGGCTGTCCTTATGAGAAGAAAATGTCCGTAGAACGTTCCTTTATCCCGAAAGCGCTGGATGCGGACGCTATTTTAGTGAGCGAGTGCAAAGCAACAAAAATGTCCACCAACGGTTCCAAAGTGCACACTGTCGAGTGTCAACGCGCCGATGGCACGCCTTTAACCGTGAAAGCCGAAAAGGTGGTCGTGGCCTGCGGCGCTATCGGTTCGAGCTTGCTTCTACTGCGTTCGGGCATCAAACACAACGTCGGGACCCGGCTGTGCTTTAACGTCGGGAGTTGGGTGTTTGCGGAGTTCCCGGAAACCATCGATTCTTTTGACGGCATTCAGATGTGTGCGTATCATGAACATGAGGATTATTTTCTGGAGACCATCGCCATGCTGCCCGGCGCTTTTGCAGCCGCCATGCCCGGTTGGTTTCATGAACACTTCTACAATATGCGTCGCTACCGGCACTTTGCCGTCGCCGGCTCTCTTGTTGGTTCTCAACCTGTGGGACAGGTCAGGCCGTCGAGACTGCCCGTGTTAAAGGATTTAATTTCGCCTATCGATTTCACGCTTCCCATTTCGGACCTGCACAAGCTTAAACAAGGGGTCAAGCAGGTTTGCAACATCTTTCTCAAAGCCGGGGCTTTGCGGGTGATTCCCGCAACGTTTCAGCACGCTGAATTCAGTCATCCGGCACAAATCCGGAGATTGGACGAGATCGTTTTAGAACCCGACGACCTTTCATTTGGCTCGGCTCATCCTCAGGGAGGCAACCCCATGAGCGACGACGAAAAGTTGGGGGTGGTTGACAGCGAGTTTCGGGTACACGGTTTTGATAATTTATATGTCTGCGACTCCAGCGTCTTTCCAAGCTCTATCAAGGTCAACCCACAGTTAACGGTTATGGCCTTGGCGGATTACGCAGGGGAGGTGATTGCGAAAACATAGAGGGATTAGCATGATTGGCAAAACCATCTCTTGACTTTTTGTTTCTTTTTTTAATTTCAAATGGTATGTACTAAAGTTTGTCGGATATCATGTCATTTGTTATGTTATCCGGATCAAGTGAATTATGT
>JBHHWX010000702.1:0-2953 GCA_046756745.1 bacterium
CTGTGAAGGATGTGTTTCCCGGGTAAAAAATGCTCTGAACAATTTGGACTGCGTTCAAGATGTAGAGGTCAGTTTATCGGCTGAAAAGGCTTCGTTTTTTTGTACCGACAATAAGAACAACCCTGATAAATTTATGCAAGCCATCGAAAAATTAGGGTTTAAGGTTAAGGTCACTGATAACAAGAGTCAAAAATCGGAATCACATTAATGAAGGACATTAAAAAATATTTTGGTCTACTGTTGGTCTTGGCTTGTATATTGTTTTCCGCGAACGAAAATTGGGCGCAAGGTCCACCCATCAACACCGACACCCCGATCATGCTCGGCTTAGAAGGTGGCGGAATCCGCACCTTTGCGAAATTCGTTCGCAGGACAACTCTTTTGCAAGATGGAGACGAAATTCCGGACGACATGGATCGGCGCGTGACGGTTCGGATGATTCCCGTGGCCATTCCTTACAACTTGTTCAGCGATAAAATTCAAGTTGGCGTTATCGTCCCGTTTATGGACGTCGATCTCAAATCGGCTGCGCAGGATATGTCAAGTTTTGGAATCGGCGACGTGCGAGTTTTTGCTAAGTATTTGCTCTATCAACGCGACCGCCCAAAAGAGACATTCCGAGTGGCCGCAAAGGCGGGAATAAAAATTCCAACCGGCGATGAAAATAAGGCGCCGGCATTAGGGAGCGGTTCAACGGACACTTTCTTTTCTACGGTGGCCGGATGGGTTAAGGACCGAATCGGCATCTATTTGGAAGGCATTTTCAATCTAAACAGTACGCATAATCAAGTCGATTTCGGGAACAGTTTTTCATATAATCTGGCATTCGGCTACCGGCTGCTGCCGGCGGTTTACGAGACCTATCCGTCGCCGCAGCTCAACGGTTTTCTGGAAATCAATGGAACAACGACGTTCAAAAGCGAAGTGACTGGCGTGACAAATGAAAATTCCGGCGGCGCCACAATTTTCTTGTCTCCGGGGCTGCAATACGTTGGCGGAAGACGCTGGCTCATCGAAGCGTCCCTACAAATTCCTATCGTGAATGAACCCAATGGAACTCAGTTAGCAACCGATTGGACCGCATCAATAGGCACGAGGATTTTATTGTTTTAGAGCTTGAGACGAAACTTCGATGGTGACCATTTGATGCAGGGGGAGACTAACAAGCGGTTTGAATGCTTATTTATTTAGTGCTTGACCGAAAACTCAAAAATAAGCTCTAAGCCCCGTCCACGGGGCGTCGTAATCTATTGTTTTTACAAAACGTCAAACGCACCCGGGGACGGGTGCTTGAGCATTTTAGAGAGTTTTCGGTCAATCACTATTTAGTCGAGGCCTTGAAACGGTTTTCTATAAATGTCCTTTCGATGGGCGATTCTTAACTAATACAATGAATGTTCATCAAAGGTGTAAACGAGACGATAATTATTCTTCAATTTCACGCGCCATATGTTTTCATAGCTATGCAGTTTCTTAATACTAACAGACGAGTCAAAAATGTTCTCTGAAAGCAATGCCGCAATATTCCAAGATTCTCGCTTTACACCTTCTGGCAATTTTCTGAGATCCTTGCTGAAAGTCTTGGTTATGCGAATACTCCGTTTACTCGACAAACTCATCAAATGAGGCTATTTCTTTTGTTTGACCGGCTTTCACATCTTTCAAAGCATTTTCAAGTCCGTGAAGGAAATTTGCCTTGTAAATTTCTTCTTTGGGAAGAACGTATTCAAGGAAATCACCCAGGAATTTATAGGCATGTATGATTTCCCTGAGTTTGTCTTTAGTTAATGTAATCTCGATGGGGTCTCCGTTCATGTCATCTCCTATAATTCAATCCAATGTATTACTGACTAATTTACTTAACAAAATAAAAAATTCATACTAAAATCTCAAAATATCTCAGAGTAGTCATTTGATGCACATACAAAAATTCAGGCCTCTAACTGTTTCGTTAATTGTTACTGCGCTCATCGCTTTTGGTTGTTCAAGACATCATTACCTTGAGGTGGAGTTCATAACGCAATGGGGTGGCTCTGGTTCAGAAAGGGGAAAATTTAATGAACCCATCGGCGTGGCTTTGGATACTCAGGGAAATGTCTACGTTTCGGATGCGGGAAACAATCGCATTCAGAAATTTACTGTCGATGGAAGATTTGTGGCAAAATGGGGTCGGACTGGCAGCGGCGCCGGCGAATTCGCGCGTCCGATGCATTTAGATATCGATGAGGACGGGCTCATCTATGTTCCTGAATACGGCAACGACCGGGTGCAAGTGTTTAATGCTGAAGGGAAATTTCAATTCATGTGGGGCAATACAGGCAAAGGACCGGGCGAATTTGACGCCCCCGCGGGATTAAGCGTTGACTCCCACGGAAACATTCTGTTGGCTGGCTTTTACAATCACCGTATCCAGATATTCACGCCGAAGGGCAAATTTCAACGTGAATTTGGAGCCGAAGGTCACGAGTTTGGTCAATTATATTATCCAACCGATGTTGCCGTTGATCGAGATGGCAATATTGTGGTGGCCGATGCTTACAATCATCGCATCCAGAACTTTAGCCCGGAGGGACAAGCGATGCAATCGTTCGGAGAAAAAGGCAAAGAATCCGGCCAATTTGATGTTGCAAATGCTGTTGCGACCGATGGGCAGAATCGAGTTTATGTGGTGGACTTTAACAATAATCGCATTCAGATTTTTGATGAGAAGGGAGTTTTTCTCTACCAGTTCGGTACAGAGGGAGAAAACGAAGCGCAATTCAAGCATCCCACAGATGTTGCAATAAGCCAAGAAGGCGACATTTACGTGGTAGATTTTGGCAATAATCGAATTCAAAAGTTCAGATTGATAGAAAAATGAAAGAAAAAGCAGCGAGTATTCTGACGGTTATCTTCGCCTTTCTCAGCCGGCCGTGCTGAACGCTGCCTCTGGTGTTCAGCCTCCTCGGGTTAG
>JBHHWX010000703.1:0-2946 GCA_046756745.1 bacterium
TAAAAGGTAAAGAAGTATCAATACAAACCGCAAGTATCCTTACAGAAAACCTTAACCCAAGTTTACCACAAATATGTGCTAATTTCCATAAAAACAAGCAAACTCAAAAAATTATTAGCACTACAGATTTAGATTTTCGTCCGTTTTGCCCCAAGCGGAGAATGTTTCAATTTCAGTGCATTATATATCAACCGGTGAAACGTCTCGGGTTCAGTACATGTTCTCACATGTATTTGCTTTCCATCTTTATTCCTCATTGAGGTGGTTATCCTGACGTGACTTGATAACAATTCCCGCACCTGCCACCAACGCATATCAATCCTATGCTTTTTCAATTCTGTGCGGATACTCACCAGTAAATGATAAGCCAGGATCGTAATGAATAAATGCCCTTCTGTGCGGTTTTCTTTTTGATGGAAGATCGGCCTCAAATCCAAATCGCTTTTCAAATAGCGAAAGGCGTCCTCCACATGAGTGAGCATCACATACAAAGACCAGATTTCCTTCTCGTTCAATTCCGTTCTGGTGGTGCGCAAAAAGTAGGTGCCGGAGAAACGCTCTTCCGCTTGTTCCCGTTTGTCCATTAACCACGTGATGCCGCCAGGCGGAACGATACCATCCTTTTGCCGAACGTCAATCTTATAATACCGAGCGATAGAAGCATATTTTTCTTTATGCCGACTGATCCTGTCCAGAACCTTGTCGTACTTTTTTGTCCCTTTCTTTTTGGAAAGGGAGGCGGTGATCTTCTCGAGGTCCTGCTCGAAGCGCTCCTGGTAGCGTGTTTTCATCGCCTGCTCTTTTTGGGCTTTCAAGAAGCTCTTACAATAAAGGACACTCTCTTCATCTCCTTTAATCAAAACCGCTTCAACTTTATTGTTCTTGTCCTGCTTAATCGTCACTAAACTATCGCCATCAACTTCAGCAGGATCAACCGGCTTGTTGCGGGCAACGCAAATATAATCATAGCCTTCTTCCTTCAACAACGTCAAATTCTCTTCGACAGCAATCCCCGCATCCAAAACAACGGTAATGCCCTTTTTCGCTTTTTTTACGCCTTGTTTGTTCCCCGATGCTTCCTGGGGCGGATTGTTCTCCCCTTGCAGGCTTTCGATCATTTTCTTTAGCGTTTCCGGCTCGCTGACATTGCCCCGAAAAATTTTGCTCTTTTTAGGAAAACCCAACTCATCGATGACCAAACCCAAAGTCACCAAAGGACAATCGCTGCGTTTCTCTTTCGAACGGCCTCTTCTCGCCCTGGTGTTCTTTTTTGCCGTGCCTTCAAAATAGGTGTTGGTCAGATCATAAAGGATGATCTTCTCCTGCAAACTGAACAAAGTGCGCTCTTTGACTTTCAAATGCTCTTCAATCCGATCCTTGTGACCAAGCAATAAATCGGAAATCCGGTAAAGCGCATTATTCGATAAATGGCTGAAGTCTGAACCCAACAACTCATCAAGGCCGCTCAAATGCACAGCCCATTGGCGCGTGCGGCGCTCGCTGCCCGGATGAACTAATCTGCCGATAATAGACAAGGCGGCAATATGGCACTGATTTTGGCTCAATCCCAGCCGCTGCAAAAGCTTCTCGAACCCCAACTTTCTGAACATCGAAAGCCCAACATACTCCGCACCGATTGTCCGGCTTTGGGAAGTGGTGACCGAATTGAGGTCGACGGTTTCATAGTCAGGGGCCTTTCCGCCTTCTTCAGGGTCAATGCGGTCAACCGTCAAGCGCTTTTGAATAATCAAATTGGCGTAATGGCTGGCCAACCCTTCGATCTTTTCATCAATTTCAACAAAGGAACTTTGGCCTGTGATTTTGTCTTCAATCCGGTCGGCAAGGATTTTCCAACGTTCTTTCGGCAAATCAAGCTTTCCCAGGTTGAGGACGGTTCTTTGCCTGGGGCCTCGCTCCGTGCGATAAGACTCGACCAGTCTGTGATAAGTAAACTCTGTTTCTGAACCTTGATTTCTCTTTTTGATTTCTTTGATGAACATGAACAAAAATAAGAAATCTCAAAGCGTATAGCAAGGATTATCTTTGTCTATGGGGAACTACATTGCGATATTTTTACATAAATATTGAACTTATGTGGCTTTCCCGGTCGAAATCCCTTGATTTTTGTCGCTTTTTTAGAAAAGATGGTAAACTTGGGTTAAAAAAAGTTTCGACCAGATTATGTTCTTTCTTGCCGACCTTCCTGGGGCAATCGCCGCGAAAGCATCCGATTTTTTTCTGTTCGCCGCATAAGCCGCAGTGCGCCGTTTTGCGATTGCGAAAGATCAGCGCCAGAATCAAGACGAAGATAAACAGAAATACTACTGTCAAGCCGAGTTTGAGCAATAAGTCGTACATGTCGATCACTCCATTCAAAAACGATACTTCACCCGCACCTGCGCCCGGCGATTGTCCCGATACGCGCCGAAAAAGGAATCTTCCGGACCGCCGAGCAAATCGACGCATGCCAATAATTTTACGCCGTCGGTCAGCGACCATTCCAGGCCGGGACGAAGCCACCAGTCGTCTCCTTTAAAATTGTATGCGCCTTCGACTGTCAGCTTGCTGAAATCGCCCAGACCCAGGTCGGCTTTGGCGAGCAGGGATTGGCGAAAGACATGGTTCAAATCGAAAATATCGTACACCGTGTTGCGATCCGGTAGCTGAAATTCCTGCGACCACTGCGCCAAAACGAACAGGTCTTTGCCGGGGAAAAGGTTGTTGAATGTGTAGTCGACGCCGATCACGGCGTGCAAATACGGATCGTCGATGGCCGGATTCGCGCCGTCCCAATCTTCTGTGAGAAAATACGCCGCCTCGCCGCGCAGACCGAGTTTCCCGAAAGTGGTCGCGAAATCTGCGCCGATCGCCCTGCGGCGATGGTACTGTTGAGTCACGGTCACACTCGCGCGCGCCTCGGCGGGATCGATGGTCAGCGTGGAATCG
>JBHHWX010000704.1:0-2934 GCA_046756745.1 bacterium
ATCCATTGACTTGTTCCGAATATAAAATATCCATCGCATCAATAATCATTGCGGAATCCGTCGCATTTTTTCCTGTTGTATATCCATACTGTTGAATGGGTGTTATCGCATTTTCCAGAAGGATATTCTTCCACTTTGATAGACGAGGCTTTGTCCAGTCTCCATAAATTCTCTTTATGGTAGGATTGCCATACTTAGCGATTTCTTCCATCATCTCTTTCACATAAGCGGAAGGAATATTATCGCCGTCGATTAATACTGCGAGTTTTAAATCCATAAATATAAATCACCAAACATTCTGTATCATACAATATACCAATAAAACAATTGAAATACCTTGAAAATAATTTCTATCTATCTCTACCACTTTACGAAACCTTCTACAGTTTTCGAACTCCCATCTTTGAATCTCATCACAGCTTTTATTTTGAAGTAACCATAGGTCCAGATTCGGATTTCAAAATTTCTTGTCCGATTGCTAGAGGTTCTAAATCGATCTCTAAATGTCGGATGTAACTCGTATTGCACGGATTCAATCTTATCTAATTCTTCTTCACGTGATGACTGAAGATATATGCGAACATTTCTATGCAGGCGTCCACCTTCTCGAAAACGCTGCGGCTTACTACGAGGTACAATTTCAGATTTGATTTCCAAGTTCATTGATTATCCTAGAGGATTGTCCTATCTTCGGGTTCAATTAAAGAGTCCTCGTCTTCGGTTGGAGCAAATTCTTTCTTAAATTCAGCAAACTCTTGAAATTGTTTTTGAAGTTCGTCCCGGGCAATCTCCGCGATTTCCTGCGCTTCTTGCGTACCACGACTGCCAAAATAATAGCCTATGATTGTGGTCAAGCCGCCTCCGAGGATGAGAAAGCCACTCTTAAGAAGTTCTACCCAGTATTTACCGTCATCTCCTGTCTTGAAAGCCGCAACGATGCCGATGATAACGAGGAGACCTCCGTAGATGGCGATCATGCTATACGCTATATGTTTTGCTGTCTTTCCTGCTATGCTCTCAGTAACAGTTTTGTCATTCTGTGGCATTGGTTGTGCAGATGTTGGGATGGTCCAGTGCTGAGGCAGCTTTGGCCTCGTGGATAAAACGCTGCTTTTCCTCCTCTGATTGGCTGAGATGATGCGGCAAAAACTTGAGGGCGACGAAGCGGTCGAGTTTGGTGTCCTGGGCTTTGTAGACAACCCCCATGCCGCCGGCGCCGAGTTTTTCGAGAATTTTGTAATGAGAAATGGTTTTGCCGATCACTTAATCGCTTCCATATATTTTCTCTTTTGGGTTTAAATTCTTTTGATCGCTTAAGATACGTTACTTAGGGTAGAAACTCAAGTGTTTTTAGCAGATTGCCTTTTTTATCTGCGGGAAAATAACCGTTATGCACGTCTTCAACTTCAAATGGAATTAAATCTTTGTAAGCGGATTTAGAGGAGACTTCCTTGTATATTTCTTCAAACCATTCGGCGAATTTGCCTTTCACCGGCACGCCGTCCGCATCATAATCACGGTAATTAGCGACCCGGTCAATAAAGAAAAGAGAAAGAACCTTTATGCCTTTGTCTTGCAGCTTTCTTTCTTTTAAAAAGTGTTCATCCACTGTTTTCCTGATTTGCACTTTCATAACCTCATCGGATAGCCCGCCGAACGTATCGCCCACAAAAACGGTCTCGCCGTTTGAAAGCTCGATTAAATTTTCGGAAACATCCATTCCGTTGATAATATAGCCGTTTTTGTAAATTTCTCTTTTATTGGATAACTCGTATAAATCATCGCCCACTTTTGCGGTGACGGATTTTCTTTTAACGCCGTCAGAGGTGTTGACGTCTATTTTGATTTTGGCGGAAGTGCGGGTTTTGGTGGCGGTTACCCTTTCAAGGCAAAGGTACGCTTCATTAAAATCATTTTCAGTAATAATGGAGTCCACTTCAATCTGTTTTACCAGTCCGAGGTCGTAGGCTTTCACCGGGTCAAGGCTGTAAACCATGTTGTAGCGGTTAATGTGGGTTGCGGAGTAACGCAGCGTGCAAAGCGGATTCAAATTTTCAACCGCTTTTTTTCTTATCTCCGTTTCCATGTTTTGCGGTTCATCCACAATGACAATGGGAGCTGTGACTTGAATAAATTCAATCGGCCTTTTGCCAGTCAGTTTGTCATTCGGCTTGTTAATAATATTTTCATCTTTGGCAAAAGAATCGATATTGATAACCAGAATCTGAATATGATTGTTAATGGCAAAATTTCTTAAATTGGAAACCCGTTTGGAGTCGTAAACATCAAAATTAACCGGCGTTTTATCGTAAAGATTTTGAAAATGCTCAAAGGTTATTTCAAGATTTTTTAACACGCCCTCGCGGATGGCGATTGAGGGCACCACAACCACGAATTTCTTGAATCCATATTTTTTGTTCAGCTCGTAAATCGTGCGGAGATAGACATAGGTTTTACCAGTTCCGGTTTCCATTTCAACGGAAAAATTCATGCCGTCCAGTTTATCGGAAACATTCAGCTCATTTCTCTTTTGAATTTCCTGAACATTTTTTAGAATCTGCTCTTCGCTTATTTCAAGCCGGTTGCCGACGCCGCCTTCCTGAAACAGGTGACTTTCTGAGCTTATCGAAAAGCTAAAATCCCCCTGGTTTAACGGCTGCCCTTCAAAAATGCCGACAATGGCGTTGATGGCGTCGTGCTGGAACTGCTGGTTGGGGTCGAAGTGGAGTTTCATAAAATATTATGTAATCTGTTCGGATAAATAATTCTTAAGCCGGACAAGCCGGAACCAAAAAGGTTTGACTAATTTCCCTTTTTTCCATTTATTTATTCTTCATCCGGAACTCATGTCAGGAGGAAGAATGACTACTCTTTTAACGGAACGTTATCGAGATAAGATCGACGGCAGTTTAGCTTGC
This sequence comes from bacterium, assembly GCA_046756745.1. GTDB lineage: Bacteria > Zhuqueibacterota > Zhuqueibacteria > Oceanimicrobiales > Oceanimicrobiaceae > JBHHWX01. Next base: position 2,919 of record JBHHWX010000704.1, read on the forward strand.
TACGACCGTATTGTTA
>JBHHWX010000705.1:0-2921 GCA_046756745.1 bacterium
CCGGCATAAAAAATTGCCGGAATGACAGCTCTGAACGAGTTTTCGTTCAGACACTTAGTTAATAGCACAGATCAGCTTCTCCGGCTGAGGAAAAATAATTTAAAAACTTTATAACCTTTTTGACTTTTCGTCTGTCTAATAATATAGTATCCAGCACATGAACTTCATATCCGATAAACGAAACCGTTGTCTTCAACGTATCCACTACAAGGCTAGGTGGGATTGTCATCTTGGAAAAAATAAGTCAAAACCCAGGTGAACGTCACGAAGAAAAAATTCTTCTCAGCGCGTACCATGCTGCCGCCGATTTAAAAGCGGAAATCGGGCGGCGAATTTTACAACGCAGCAATTCGCAGTGGGAATTTGTTCGCCTCATCAGTCGAGGGGCATTCCTCTATCTCATTTTTAAACCACGCATCTGAGAAGAGAAACACCGGCGTCTTATTATCTCACCCCATCCGTTGCAGGCAATGCAGTTTTTTTCTCTTTCAACACTCCTTTACTTTTTTTTCATTTGCATTTTCTTCATATCTCTTGAGCTTGATGTAGTAAATATTTATAATGGATAGCTCTCACCTAAATTGAGCGATTCCTGACCGGGGGAGGGTCGGTGTACAAGCTTTAGCTTGCTGGGGTGAGGGGAACAACACGCTGAAGCGTGAACACCTTATTCTGAACACCCGGACCCGTTGATGGGACCATTCAAAGCGAAATCGCTCAATTTAGGTCTCAATAAGGATAGGATTAAAGGGAATAAACCATCAAATTTTTTATCGATTGTACAGCCCGGCTTGGCCGTCTCCGTCCCATTTGGCGTTCGTTTGGTTATGACGAGATCAATTGGACGTACACTCCGCGGGGAGAGCGTATTTTCCATGAAATCAACCGGCTGTCTTCCGAACCGTATATCATCCGCTGCCACCACACGTTCACATCCGGCAACAAACTTTCAACTCCCACAAAAGGGTCAACCAATGTCTGCCGTTTGGGCCGGAATAACGAGCTGGAATTGGATTTTTCTGTACTGGACCGGGTTTTGAACATGTTCGTCAAAAACAACTGCCGTCCAATCGTGGAGCTGGGTTTTATGCCAGATGACTTGTCCAAGGGTCCAAGGCCCAAACCCAGGTATGATTACGGCGCCAGCGATCTCTGGATGTATCCGCCCAAAGATTATCCCAAATGGCAGGAGCTGGTTTACGAAACCGTGAAACATGCGGTGGCGAAGTACGGCAAGGAAGAGGTGAGCGCCTGGTATTGGGAGTTGTGGAATGAGCCGGATAATCCGGGCTTTTTCAAAGGTTCGATCAAGGATTACTGCAAGATGTACGACTACGCCGTCGCCGGGGCGGTGGCAGCGCTCGAACCCGTCCGGATAGGCGGGCCGGGTTTGGCGAGCAATCCGAAATTCTTGCAGAAGTTTTTGAAACATTGCGCCGGCGGGAAAAATTATGTCACCGGTGAACGGGGCAGCCGCTTGGATTTTATTTCGTTTCACGCCAAAGGCACGGGCTGGCCATTGCACGGGCAGCCGTTTGAAATGCCGTCGTTGCAGCTCATTCTGTCACATTTGGAGAGTTACGCCGCCGTGTTGCAACGCTTCCCGCAGTATCGCAACACGCCGATTTTGTTCGACGAGTGCGATATGGCCGTGGCGACCAATTACGGCGTCTATGATTTTCCGGAATTCGAAATGAACAACACGGAATATTATCCGATCTTTGTTATCAGAATGGCGAAAGCCATTCTGGATTTCATCGCCGAGCATCATCTTCCTATCCGGCTTTTCACGACTTGGGCATTTTATTTTGAAGGCAAACGCTTTTTCGAGGGCAACCGCGCATTGGTTACCAACGAGAATATCAAGAAGCCGGTTTTCAATGCGTTTGCGATGCTGGAAAAAATGGGAGGCACCCGTCTTCGACTGAGATCAGATAAAAATGCGAAGAATGCCCACGTTGACGGTTTGGCCAGCCTGCATCCCGATGGCGCTGTGTCTGTGATAATTTGGAATTTCGTTGAGGAGTCCGGCCAAGCCGGAGAGGCTGAGCGCGTACAATTACTCGTCAAAAGCCTGACTTTTACATCACGCGAAATCACGGTCGAACGTTTTCAAATCGATGCGAAACACAGCAACGCCTATGCCTGCTGGCACAACCTGGGGGAACCGCAAGACCCAACGAAAGACGAGATCGCCAGAATGCGGAAAAGCGCGGATTTGGAATTGCTGGAGAAGCGCGAAATCGATGTGGTGGAGGGAACAGTTGAGTACGAATTCGATTTGCCGCTGCCGGGTGTGTGTCTGTTGAGATTCAGCGCAATCTCAAGTCACCGAAATCAGTTCTGACCTGCCGCAGTCGTGAACCTGTCCTCCCATCCGAGTTGTTTTTCCGCTGCCTGCGCTTTTTCCAGCCAGGAAGCCCCGGCGTCGGCTGTGGCGGTTTTGGCTAAGAAGTGCATGGCTTTCGGACTTCCCGCTAAAGCGCCTTTCCGAAACCATTCGGAAGCCCAGGTGCGCCTTTCTTGAAGCTCCACGAGATTTTTGGCCGGATTGCCGGCACTGTCATAACCTTCCTGAAACAGCAGGCCTAAACCGAACATGGCGTGGTAGATCGCTTAAATCTTCAATGGCTCCTATCACGCCCCAAATAATAATTGCTACTATAAACATTTTTTTCTTGACAAAATCATGAAATATTTGTATATATCTAATAAGTAAAAAGTTTCTTCGAACAACTTGCCAATCGCCAAACAGTCTCCCAAATTGGCTTGCTGCATCTGAGGACTATATTCAAGGTACATAGACCTGACTTCTCATCTTTTGCATTCATTCCTAAGCACTGCACACCAGAGGTTTCATATTTGAACTTTCTTTAAGTTCATTTATTCACGTATTCTAAAAAGAGCCTAACAGTTTCGTT
>JBHHWX010000706.1:0-2919 GCA_046756745.1 bacterium
CGTCTTTGTATGGCTTCAGCCATCATGGCAAAATCATCCGGCGTCTCTTTAACCCTGATTTTAAATTTACGGTAATCGCTTTTCTTTGGCTTTCCGTTCACAAAAGTCACCATCGAAGCCACCGGGTTGGTTCCCTGAATGTTCGAGATGTCAAAGCACTCGATGCGTTTAGGTGGTTTTTTCAAGCGCAAATCTCTTTGCAGCGCACGAACGTTATGAGAAACCGTTTCTTTGCTTTTGAGTTTTAACAATTTTAATTCGTCCAAAAGCAGGTGCGCATTTTTTGAAGCCATCTTCACCAACTTGGCTTTTTGCCCTCTTTTCGGAACAACCAATCTTACGCAGGCGTCGCGTTTTTCGGACAGCCAGGCTTGAACCGCTGCCATCTCTTTCACTTCGACAGGTAAATAAATCTCCTGGGGTATGAAATCGGTCTTTAAATAGAATTGCTTTAGAAATGAAGCCACAACGCTTTCGAAATCTTCCTCTTCGACCCCGTTGAGATAAAAATGATGCCGCCCCAAAATTTTCCCATCCCGAACCTTGAGCACGACGCCACATGCTTCTTTTGCTTCTGTGGCGACAGCCACAATATCGCGATCTTTCATCTCATCGGTCACAACTTTTTGTTTAAACTGAAAGTTCTCGATAGACTGAATCTGATCGCGCACCCGTGCAGCTTCTTCATACCGTTGTGAGCCTGCAAATCTCTGCATTTTATCTTTCAGCTCGACGATCACGTCTTTGTTTTTGCCGTTGATAAAACGGACGATTTGAACGACCGTGTCCTGGTAATTCTTTTCAGATATCAAATCTTCGCACGGTCCGTCACACTTTTTGATGTGATAATCTAAACAAAGCTTGTACTTTTTGTTGGCAACCGCGCGCTCCGTCAGCTCGTAATTGCAGCTTCGAATCGGAAAGATGCGTTTCACCGATTTGAGCAAGCTGCGCATCGCGCCCACATCTGTGTAGGGGCCAAAATATCGCGAGCCATCACGTACGATTCGTCGAGTTGGAAAAATGCGGGGGAACCGTTCATTGGTGACCCGGATATACGGATAGCTTTTGTCGTCCTTTAAATTGATGTTGTAACGGGGTTTGTATTCCTTGATCAAATTCATCTCGAGGATCAAAGCTTCCATTTCCGAATCGGTCACAATCGTTTCAAAATCGAAGATTCTCGACTTGAGCCGTTCCAGTTTCGGGCCCTCGAGTCTGCCATTTTGAAAATACGATCGTACCCGGTTTCGTAAAATCTTCGCTTTCCCAACGTAAATAACTTTGCCGCTTTTGTCTTGAAAAAGGTAACAGCCGGGCTTCTTAGCGAGCTTGTGTAGCTTTTCTTCTAAATGTTGTTTTTTCTTGTCTGGCATTATTCAGGACATAGGATTGTTATCCCAATTCATGTTTTTGAGAATCGGGGTATTCAACCAGCTCGATCAAAAGTCCGCCGGTGCTTTTGGGATGGATAAAAGCCACTTTTGTGCCTCCTGCCCCCTGTTCAGGAACGTTGTCGACAAACTTTAATCCTTGACTAGACAGGCTTTTCCGGGACGCTTCTAAATCATCGACCTCGAAACAAATATGGTGGACGCCCTCCCCCCTTTTTTCGATAAACTTCGTGATGGCCGAGTCCTCCGCCGTACCGTTCAACAGCTCCAAGCGTACGTCGCCCACCGGGAAAAAAACCGTTTCGACTTGCTGAGCTTCGACGATCTCTTTATGGGCAGCTTGTTTGCCGGTCATGCTGGCGTACTTTTTCATCGCGGATTCCAAATCAGCGACAGCGATGCCGATGTGATCGATCTTCTTAAACATGCTCCAAAATACGAACGTAAAGGCTAAAAATCAAGTGTAATGCAGGCATCTTGCCTGCAAGATCGCTGGGAGCTGGGAGCCAGCGTTACATTTTCCCCCGTAGCTGACCGGTTAAAAGCAGTGACAGGTCGAGCGCCTTTGCAGAATGAGTCAACGCACCGACTGAAATAAAATCCACTCCGGTTTCAGCGTACTTTCGCACGTTATCCAAATTGACGCCGCCGGAAACTTCACACTCCACCCGGCTTCCTACGCATCGTACCGACTCTTGTACCTGCTTCGGCGTCATATTGTCGAACATAATTCTGTCGATATTTAGCTCCACGGCCTCCAGCACTTCATCTAAATTTCTTGTCTCGACTTCAATTTTCAACTGAACGCCTCGTGCTTTCATATTTTCTCTAATTTTGGCAACAGCCTTGTGAATCCCGCCCGCTGCTGCGATATGATTTTCTTTAATAAGTATCCTATCATACAGGCCATATCGATGATTAAAGCCCCCGCCTACTGTCACGGCATATTTTTCCAAAGTTCGCAGCCCGGGAGTTGTTTTACGGGTATCTAAAATACGCACCGGGGCGCCCTGAACTTTCTCGACATATTGAGCCGTCAATGTTGCAATACCGGATAACCTCTGCAAGAAATTGAGCGCAGTTCTTTCTGCGGTTAAGATACTCGCCAGAGAACCCGTGATCGTAGCAACCTTATCCGAGCAGCTCACGCGCGCTCCATCTTCGACTAAATTCCGGATCGATAACCTACTATTGACGGTTTGAAACACAAAGCCGGCAACCGGAAGTCCCGCGATGAGTCCCGGCTGTCTTGCAATGATAGTGGCTTCGCCGCGTTGGGTGCTTTCGATTAAAAACGTTGTGGTGACATCACCCACGGCGCTCAAATCTTCGTGCAATGCCGAATGGATTAAACCGGCAACCTCAGGTGAGATGTCAATAGATTTTACAGCCATCGATGCTCCTTTCATTGATTTTCGTGGTCTACTAAGTCTTTGAACGAAAACGGCCTATACTTGTCATTCCCGAATACTCTTATTGGGAATCTCGTGCTTGAAAGGATGAGATTCCGGCTTAGGATACCTTA
>JBHHWX010000707.1:0-2918 GCA_046756745.1 bacterium
AGGAAAAATCAAAAATCCGCTGTACGATATCAATTCTTTGCTTTTGATTGGGAAAGCTCGATTTAGAAGGTGCAGGAAACTCCCTTGATTCTCTTGTGAATCTTAATTTTCGGCACTTCCATTTTTCTTTTTGATTTTTGCATTTTTGCATTTTGCGGCTCTGCCGCATTAGGGAATCAAATATAATTCCGTCTGCCGGCCGTCAATGAAGCGGACGCCGTCTTTCGTGAACAGGATATCCTGCTCCAACATGATGCGAATCTTCTTGTTACCCCATTCCGGGATCGGGACGGTGACATTAAGCTCGTTGGAATGGGCTGTGTTGTAAAATAACGGATAGTCTCCACGTCCCGGGACGCCTCCTTGCTGATCCCACATTCCGATAGTGGGCCCGGCAGCATGTCCGTGGAAACCGATGGGATGGGTGTAGATGCTCGCTGCGATACCCTCAGCTTTAGCCTGTTTTAACGAATGCGCCAAAATTTCATTACCGGACCGCCCGGCTTTAAAATGTGAGTTGAGAATGTCTTGCAGACGGTTGCCGACGGCTAAAGCTTTTTTCAGACCGTCCGGGGCGTCTGTCTCACCATGTTTGAGAACATACGCATGCTCTTGCGTGTCGGTGTTCAGCCCGAGATAGGTGACGCCAAAATCGACGTGGATGAGATCTCCGGGCAGGATGATGCTCGATTTCGGTCTTGACGCGAATGAGCCGGTGCGTTCGGGTTCGTCGGCGCGTTGCACGGATACAGATGGATGGAACCAAGTGAGCAGCTTCAACTCACGAATGCGCTCGCGATACCACCATTCTATATCTTCTGTACTGGTTACACCCGGTTGAATGACTTTGTTGGAAAGCCCTTCGGCGATGATTTGGTGTGCGATGCGACATATAGACGGGTAAACGGTGATTTCTTCGGGAATGCGGGTTTCCAACCAGCCGATGGCGAGCGATTCACCGGAAACGATTCGATCCCGATACTTTTTATCCAAGGCTTTTTTTAGAGCGTCATATTCACTGTGGGTGATACCGTCGCCTAAGGCAAAAGTCGCCGAGTAGTTGACGGCGACTTTCTTCGGGTCGCGCTCGCGGATGATTTCCGCAACTCTTTGCCACTGATTCGGTTGTTTTTTTTTGTCCCAGGCTTTTTTAAAGAACCGTCCAACGTCATAACGAGCTACAGCAAGTCGCTCCATTCCCTCCGAATCTCCTCTGTCGAAGAAAACTAAAATTGTACGGCGCCGGGCTGCCAGCCACTTTGCCGGCAGCATGGTTTTGATAACCGGGTCTTCGTTGTACTCCCTGGCAATAATAATCCACATATCGATGTTTTCGCGGCGCATCAATTTCGGCGCCACGGTTTGTAAACGGATGTTCAGCCATTTATCGCGGACCTCGGCGCGTTGGCGCATAGAGAGGATTTTGGGCATCGAATCGTTGGCCGCAGAAAGTGCCGGAAGAAAAAGGATCGCCCCGAGTAGAATGGATTTGAGTTTCATGGATTGCTTCCTCCTGGTTTGATTGTTGTCAAAAGATGGCTGTTAAGTCTGTAATACGACATTTATGTCGTCGAGCTTGAGGCTGATTTCTCGACATAAATATCGAGTTACGTATTTCCATTCGTGGCTCATAGCTAAAGTCATCTAATGATGACTGAGCCTGGTTGAGTTAAGGCGGGAGATAGTCGGCTTCAGCCGACTTGAGCTATGAGCCTGAAAATTTATTTTCAGGCGATTTGGCGCCTGGTCTTGCTAACAGACAGCGACCGAAAGACCGGCAAAAGCCTGAACACCTGCTTGCAGTCGAAAGATAACGCGAATCAGGTAAAAATGCAAATATAAAAATTCGTTGATTTTTTGTGTTCGCTTAGTATATTGCTTTTTGGAGGGATTCGAAAAAATATCATTCTATTCACTTCACTATAATATAACATTATCACAGGAGCATCGATATGCTGAAATCTGCCAAACTCATGTCCGTCCTCATTATCGCGACACTCACCAGTCTTGTTTTCTCACAGGAAACCATCAAGCCGCTCACCATTGAAGATATTTTCCATTCCCAAAAGTTTCGAGGCGCGACGCTTCGAGGCATTCACTGGATGCAGAACGGAAAGAGCTTTCTTTACAATGAAAGAGACCGGGAGTCCGGGACGACAAATTTTATGAGTTATGACATCAAAAGCGGCACACGTCGTCTGTTTTTGTCAGGGAAAGACTTAAGCGCACAAAATGGCAAAGCCCCTTTCCGGTTTCAAAACAACATTTGGTCTGCGGATGAGAACTTTATTTTGTTCACCGAAACCCAACGCGCCCGCCGGGTCAAAACCGGGGGCAATTTTCATCTCTATGACGTGCAAGCTAAGAGCTTGAAGACATTGACCGACACGGATAAACATCAGGTCAACGTCAAATTTTCGCCTAATGGGCGATCCATTGCATTTGTTCGAGAGAACAATCTCATGTTGATGGATTTAGCAAACGGATCGGAAAAGCAATTGACTTTTGACGGAAAAGAGCATGTTTTGAACGGCCATTTTGATTGGGTTTACGAGGAGGAGTTCAGTTTCGACAAAGCTTTTTTCTGGTCGGTAGATGGCTCGAAAATAGCTTATTACCGTTTTGATGAAAGCCATGTGAAAGAATTTTCGATGGCAATGTACGGATCGCTTTACCCCGAAGAATATAAATTCAAATATCCTAAAGCCGGAGAAGAAAACTCCATTGTAAGTATTCATGTATATGATCTGGAAACGGAAAAAACGATAAAAGTCGCAGAAACCGATAATATGAAACCGGATGGTAAGGACGAATACATCCCAAGAATAACATGGACGAAGGATCCCGGTTACCTTTCTGTACAGGTAATGAATCGCCACCAAAACAGGCTGAAACTTTTACTGGTTAATGCTGATAAC
>JBHHWX010000708.1:0-2915 GCA_046756745.1 bacterium
TGATAATTATTTACAGTTGGTTAAGGCAATTCCGCGAAGTGAGAAATGTTAGTAAGATGCTTTTCAGCCTCTTTTATTTTCAGGTCCAGATCGAGCAGATCCTCATATCGTTTAGTTAAGTCAATAGCTACATTCTTAGTTCTTGGGTGTAAAGGAATCTTTTTTGTAACCTCGCAAAAGAAATGCCAAAAGGATAGATAGAGTTTGTTCACTCAATTAAGATATTGATATTTTAGGAATTAATTGCTGCCCATGGTGTACTCTATGCTGCCGTCAGTGTCGGCGCCTTCTGACACAGTCACTTCCATAGATTTTTGACCCAGAGTCTCCTGCCAGTATTCCACGGTATAGGTGCCGGCGGGTACCCCGGACAATTCAAAACGGCCATTTTCGTCGGTCACAACGTGGTATGGATGATCGACCACCGCAATGTATCCGGTCATCCAATTGTGCACGTCACAAGCCAAACGGATAATCTCGGGTTCGCTGAACTTTGCGGTCATTTTCTTTTTGAAGCCAGGTTGTGCCTTGTTGATAGGAGAGTTGGCTTCGCTGTAGGTGTGGATGTTGTGTAAAATACCGTCACTATTAAAAATGGTTAATACCGCCCCAGCAGGGACAAGCGTCACATGCGGGGTAAATGCACAGCCGTTCTGATCGAGCTCGAAGGATTCGCCTAAAGCGGACATGGCCTTACCTTTATCAATGTTAGCAATACTCACCACGACATTTGCAAGACCTTTGTCTGTGGAAACCAGGACATCCTCTTTATAATGGGCTGTCTTGCCGCATACGTTGACGTCTTTGGTCACTTCGAGTTTCTGTAGTTTGGGGACATCGCCTGCAAAAGTCACACGTCCTTTTATGGTCCCGCCATTGGTCACGTCCACCGCTGTGTAATCCCCCGAAGCCATTACTACCGGTTGATCCGTTGGCGTCCCGGATGTAGATTTGGCTGATTCTTCGCTACCCCCGCCACAACCCAATGCGAGTATCGCACCTGACAAGGCGACGGTGAATACAAATTTTCTCATCTTAATATGCCTCCTGCATGAAATAATTTAATATGTTGTGAGATGACAGAATTGTCATTATCATTTTTTCACAAATTTCCGGATGTTCATGAGGTAATCTCTTAAGGCTTCCACATGTTTATCTGGGTCTCCATCGAGAATATCCGGCAATGCTTCAGCCATATCCGGATAAAAGGCCGGCATTTTCGTGCCCGGCTGGAGAGCTTGTGGATTCGCTATCCAGTCAAAAACCCAGTCCGGGTTCAGACGATCGGGGGATAACAAGAAATCCGGCGCCCAGCCCTCCGGGCCGCCTTCCGGTTTCTTCGAGCCCACCTGATGACAACTGAAACAACTTAAGTAGTCCGCGGAGTACAACATTTCTGCGGCTCGTTTTTCTTCACGGGTGAGCTCGATATTGATTTCCTGGAACGGTTCATCCATCCCCTCGAGAGCCTGAAAATATTCGATAAGTTGATTGACTTGCTCGTCACTAAAGTCGAAAGTCGGCATCCTGACGCTCAACCAGGGCCGGACTTGTGTGGCCGGATTTTTCAGAAATTCGAATAACCACCTCGGTTGAACTTTACGGCCCTCTCCGATCAGGTCCGGCGGCGCGAAAGAAGCCGCTTCGCCGACGGTCGTTCCCAGCATCTCGGCGATAGTGGGACGGATAAAACCACCCTCCCCTTCGATGATGTGACAGCCGATGCAGTTATATTGTCGAATCAAACGCCGGCCTTTTTCAAGAGCGTCGCCGGCGCTTCCCAAATCGTGTATGTAATCAGTGCCGATGCGGCGTCCGTCCCAGCTTTTTAACAAAATGGCCAACGTGGTGGCGTCCTCGTCAGAAAAGGCGAAATTCGGCATGCGCTGGATGACCGCTTCGGTAGCGTAACGGCGGGGGTTCTTCAATTTGCCAATGGTCCAGGCTTCCCAGGTTTCCTCCTGGACTTCGCCGCTGGCGAGCGCGTCGCCAAAGAAAAGCTCCTCCGGAGTCTTCGCGCCGAATTCATTGAGTCCAACGCTGACTCTGCCCTCTGTTTCCATCCCCGGAATGTCATGACAGCCGTGGCAGCCAAAATTACGAATAATCGCTTTTCCTTCGGCGATCAGCTCTTCCGATTGCAGGTCGGCTGTATCGAGGCTGCTGTCCGAAGTCTGCTCTTCCGTGTTCGTCATCAGGTAAGCGACGATATCGAGCGCTTCCGAATTCGTCAAGCGTAATCGCGGCATGAGCGTGTTGGGGTTGTATTGCTTGGGATTTCGGATCCACGCAAAGAGCCAATCACGATTGACTTTGCTGCCAATTTTATTTAACTCCGGGGCGATGTCGTACGAGACGTCGGTGACACGAATTTCACGGTCCTTGTCCGTTATGACATGGCACCCTTTGCAGCCTAAACTTTCCACCCACTTTTTTCCCCTAACCGCCGAACCGCCGCGAGGAGCTTTCGGGATTGTATAATCGCTTTCTTTTGCGACATCGACTAGGTAGGCCGTGACGGCACGCGCTTCGCCTTCGGTAAATTGCGGATTGGGCATACGTGTGTGTTGACGAAAGGATTTGGTGTCTTTTACCCAGCGGTAAATAAATTCCGGGGTGGTTTTGCTGGTAATTTGTCTCAAAGTGGGACCGACTTTCCGTGCCTTTTCAAGGCCGGCAATCTCATGACAGCCATAGCAGCCCAGGTCAAAAACCATACGCTTGGCTTTCGAAAGCCTGGGAGCGTGATCCAAAGACAACTCTTTGCTGTGGCACTTATTGCACCCGCCTTCCACCCACTCGCCTTTCAAAAGTGGGTGCTCCCAATGTTTAACCAAACCGTGCGCAAATTCGGGCGATTGTAAGGCAGGGCCTTGACCCTCATGACACGGGACGCATCCGAAACGGTTGATAGG
>JBHHWX010000709.1:0-2908 GCA_046756745.1 bacterium
CATTCGAACCAAGGCCTACGATGAAGCATTGGTGCTTCTCGACCGCCTTTCGGAGGAGGATCCTTCCAATCTAGATATTTCTCTCCAGAAGACGCATGTATTGGTCGAGAAAAAAGCCTTTTCCGACGCGATACAAATGTTATTGCCGGTCGTTGAGGCCAAGCCGAAAGATGTACGGTTGAAAATTTATCTGGCATCCCTTTACGAAGAAAATCGTGAGGTCGATCATGCTTTGGCGGTTTATCAGGGTGTCCTTGATCAGGATCCAAATGTCTATGATGCGAGAATTCGTCTGGGTTATCTTTATTTTTATCGATTTAAAAATATCGACGAGGCGCTTATTCAGGGGGAACTTGCAAAGCAGCTCGATCCTCAAAGGGTGGAGTCCTACCTTTTTACCGGTCTCGTCTTGCACGATTCCGAGCGTTTTGAGGAAGCCGTTGAAGCCTTTTTGGAGGGTCTTGAAATGCGGCCTTCCTTACCGGACCTGCACTTTCACCTCGGTGCGACTTTCGATAAGATGAATCGTTTCGATGATATGGTCTTCGAGATGGAAAAGGCGATTACCCTAGATGCTGAGCATGCGAATGCCCTGAATTACCTTGGATATACCTATGCGGATAAAGGAATCGAATTGGATAAAGCAATCGACTTGATCAAGCGCGCACTCGCGGTGCGGCCTGACGACGGGTACTTCATCGATAGCCTCGGATGGGCTTACTACAAAAAAGGAATGCTTCAAGATGCCATCGATTTATTGCAAAAGGCGGTGATGTCGGTTCCGGATGACCCGGTCATACACGAGCATCTTGGAGAAGTCTATCTAAAAAACAACCGCATCGAACTTGCCAGGAAGGCATGGGAGCGTTCTTTGGAGCTGGATCCTGAGAACAACCAACTGATGCTTCGTTACAAAGAAGCCGGTTTTGGGTCTCCGTCCCACGAAAAATCCCTACAAAAAATCAAGAACCCTCCTCCGGAGGTTTCTTCAGAAGCCCTGGCGCACTGAGCGCTCAGGGCCATTTCCCTATCGTCCTATGAAAAACAACAAAGGATTTACCCTCATAGAACTCATGGTTGCCGTTGCCGTCGTCGGTATTTTGGCGGCCATTGCGATTCCAACTTATTTTAACTATTTGGCAAAATCACAACAGACGGAAGCAAGGACCAATCTCGGCGCCATCTTTGTCGGCATGCATGCCTATACGGCGCCGAAGATCGATGACGGTTTTTCTGGTGCGACTTTGAAGAATATTGGTTACACCACAAGCGGAAAGTTGTATTACACATATTCTCTTATCACAGTGACTACTAAGACCTTTTTAGCGAGGGCGAACGGGATCTATGGCAGAGTGGTCGGTGATGTGTGGGAAATTGATGAAAAAAAGGATATACAGGATAAGGACCCGGATTTTAATAAGTAGGATCCGTCCCTGAATGACAAAATATGTCATTTTGTTTTATGAAATATCACTTTTTTTGTAAGAATGGTTAGTAGGTTCAAAATGTATTTTCCGTAAGACATTGAAAATAAATGATTTAATGTTAATATTGGGGTGTGGCATCTAACCTGCATTAATGAGTCTCATGAAGGACATAAGACAATGAACTATTATAAGGAGAAAGATCATGAATGATAGGATGAGAAATCAGAAAGGTTTTACATTAATTGAGCTGATGATTGTGGTGGCTATCGTCGGGATCTTGGCAGCGATTGCGATTCCCAACTTTCTCAATTATCAGGCAAAGTCTCAGCAAGCGGAAGCCAAAGCGAACTTAGGGGCCATTTTTACGAATATGGTTGCATATGCGGCTGAAAATACAGGCGTTGGTGCAGCCGGGGGATATTCAGGTGCCTCGCTCGCGAATATTGGTTTTGCCGTTGCTGGTAACTATCGCTATACTTATACTCTCCCAACTGCGAATTCAGTCGGATTTTCTGCACTTGCAACTGGTCAGGCCGGGAGAGTCAACGGTGATAGATGGCGAATCGGTGAGGATAAAAACTTGCGTGATGTCAATCAATCTTCATTTACTAACTAAATAAAATATGTAATCGCACAAAGGGTAAAGAGGTGGGTAGATTGTTTTGTCTACCCACCTCTTTTTGTCTGCCAAATATGGGTTCCTAGAAATGGTTTCCCTATTTCCTTTTTTTATTTTTTTTGTATCATTTTCCTCTTATTTATTCACAGCCTTTCCTTCAATTTACTGGCGGGATGCATCAGAATTCCAGGCGATCGGATACCTCTTAGATATTGCACATCCTGCGGGTTCTCCACTGTATGCCATCATCGCGAAGGGGATTACGTTTATCCCTATTGGAAGCATCGCTTTTAAAATCACCTTGGTTTCATCTATTTTTGGGGCAATGCTGTCTGTCCTTTTCTACTATATTGTGTTGTCTATTCTACGAATTCTTTTCCAAAAAATGAGGGAGGACACTTCTCTAAATTGGATTGGCTTGATCACAACAATTTTTTTCTCATTTTCAAATGCCGTTTGGGAAAATTCAAATCGGGCTGAAGTATATACTTTTCAAAACTTCTTTACCGCCATTTTCATACTTACCTTATTAAATTTTCCACCGTTTATTTCCGCTACATCCAATCTTTATCAACGCTCTTTTCGTTTCTTTTTCTCAATTGCATTTTTATACGGCCTTAGTCTTGGGGCACATGCAATTATCGTTTTGTATCTTCCATTTTTATTTTTTTGGCTTTATTTTTCTTGGTTGAAACCCAAGGGGGCGTGGGTGTCTTATAAGACAATTAAATATCTTTTTCTTCTATTTTTCTTTTTTATTATTGGTTTTTCCGTCTATTTGTATTTGCCGATTCGATCCTCGCAAAATCCACACTACGATTGGGGAAATCCTGAGACATTCGAAAATTTTATCTATCACACT
>JBHHWX010000710.1:0-2904 GCA_046756745.1 bacterium
TTTGTTGCTTCTTTTGTTGCTTCGGCTTTCTTAGCTTCTGCCATTTGAAACCTCCTATAACTTAAGCACAGTTATTTTGTTAATCAGTGGACTCTTCTTTTAGCTTTTGAACGGCGTCAAGCGCCGTTACGAGTTGTGTGAGCAATCCATTTAGGACAGAGACGAGATTTGTCAATGGAGCATTCAAGCTCCCCATCAACCTCGCTAACAACACCTCTTTAGTGGGTAAGTTGGCAATTTCTTCGACACGATCCGCACCAAAAAGGACGCCGTCTAATAGGCATGCTTTGTATTTTAGCTTATCATTATTTTTCTTAAACTCTTTCATGACGCGTGCCGGAGCAACGGGATCGTCAACTCCAAAGGCCATCGCAGTAGGACCGTCCAAATACTCGAGTAAGTCGTCGAAACCTGCTGACTTGACAGAAAGTCGAGCAAGCGTGTTCTTAATCACAAGATACTCGACTGACGCGCCTTTAAACGATCTACGCAAGTCATTAATCTCCTGAACATTTAATCCCGTGAAGTCCGTGAGATACACACTGCTCGCTTCACTTATTTTTTTTGTCAGTTGCTCTACAATCTCTATTTTTTGTGGATTCGGCATAATGATTACCTAAATTTCCTAAGCATTGTTCTTATTGCAACTCATTCAACACGGCCCGGTCTACAGGTATACCCGGACCCATCGTACTGGAAATGGTTACATTCTTAACGTATTGCCCCTTTGCCGCAGCCGGCTTAAGGCGCAAGACCGTTTCCATAAAAGCCATAATATTTTCTCTAATTTTATCGTTTCCAAAAGAAATTTTTCCTACGGAAACATGAAGAATACCATATTTATCCACGCGAAACTCAATTTTCCCAGCCTTTAATTCTTTCACTGCTTTCCCGACGTCAAAAGTAACGGTGCCGCTCTTTGGATTTGGCATTAGGCCGCGAGGCCCGAGTACCCGGCCCAGCTTCCCAACTTCTCCCATCACGTCCGGAGTAGCGACCACTGTATCGAAATCGAGCCAGCCTTCGTTAATTTTTTTTATATAGTCATCAAACCCGACATAATCAGCTCCGCTCTCTTTTGCCTCATCCTCCTTATTCCCTTTCGTCAACACCAACACACGGACATCCTTTCCGATGCCGTGCGGAAGCGAGACTGTGCCCCGTACCACTTGATCGGCATGGCGCGGGTCCACCCCCAAATTCACCGACATCTCAACCGACTCGTCAAATTTGGCGCTGGCGCATTTCTTCAAAAGCTCGACAGCCTCATCCAAAGAATAGTCCTTCCCTATCTCGACATTGGCCATCATTTGATTATATCGTTTACTCTTTTTCATGTCCTTAACCTTATTTGACGTTATTCGACAACAATTCCCATACTTCTTGCCGTACCCTCTATCATCCGCATCGCTGCTTCGACGTCCATCGCATTCAGATCTTCCATTTTTGTTTCTGCAATCTCCTTGACCTGATCTTTATTGACCATCCCCACTTTATTGCGGTTCGGCTCACCAGAGCCCTTTTCAATATCCGCCGCTTTTTTGAGAAGCACAGCAGCCGGAGGCGTTTTGGTGATAAAAGAAAACGTCCTGTCCGCAAACACTGTTATCACAACAGGAACAATCAAACCTTGTTTGTCTTGGGTGCGAGCATTAAACGCTTTGCAAAATTCCATAATATTAATACCGGCCTGACCTAAAGCCGGACCAACCGGGGGCGATGGATTGGCCTGACCTCCAGAAATTTGCAATTTAACCGTGGCAATTACTTTCTTAGCCATCCTAAAGAAGCTCTCCTTTCAAAACTATTTTTCCAGTTCGACCTGCAAGAAATCTAACTCCACCGGAGTTGAACGGCCGAAGATGCTTACCATCACTTTAATTTTTTTCTTTTCGCGGTTTATCTCCTCAACAAAGCCGGTAAAATCCGAGAACGGCCCATCGATGACCTTGATAGGGTCACCAAGACGAAACGGTACATCCACAATCTCCTGAGCGGCGCTTTCTTCGACACGCCCTAAAATTCTATCAACTTCCTCTTTTCGCAGGGATTGTGGCTGATTCTTTGGTCCCAAAAAATTCGTCACACCGGGCGTGTTTAACACAACATGTTGGGTCTCTCTATCCAGCTCCAATTGCACCAACATATAGCCCGGGAAAAAAACCTTGTTCTTGACCTTGCGCTTACCATCACGCATTTCAGTGATTTCCTCAGACGGAATCAATATCTCAGGTATTTTTTCATGCAACTCGAGCCGATCAATTTCGTTCTCAAGATAGGACTTCACCTTCTTTTCGTGACCGGACAGAACATGGATGGCGTACCACTTTTTATCGACTTCACCCAAAGGAGCCGCTCCTAAAATATCTTGTGCATAATAAACTGAAGAATAGTGTCTGAAGTAAAAACATAGACCGTCAACAACAGAAACAACACGATAACGACAATAGTCGAGCTCTTCAACTCCTCGTATGTCGGCCAACTTACCTTAGACATCTCTTGGCGAACGTCAGCTACGAAACTTATCGGTTTTTCAAGTAATTTCATCTCCAGCCCATTATTAATGATGCTTCATTAGCAGGTGAGGCAGGACTTGAACCCGCAACCGCTGGTTTTGGAGACCAGTGCTCTACCAGTTGAGCTACTCACCTGAATGTAATTCGCTTACCTGGTCTCTTTATGCGCAGTATGCTTATTGCAAAAAGGACAAAACTTTTTGAACTCTACGCGTCCGGAATGTTTACTCTTGTTTTTCGTCGTTGTGTAATTTCTTTGCTTACACGCTGAACACTCAAGAACCACGATAACCCTCATACGAACTCCTACTTTCTAATAATCCAGAAAAACAAAGAGCCCACGACCGGGATTGAACCGGTGACCTCATCCTTACCAAGGATGCGCTCT
>JBHHWX010000711.1:0-2902 GCA_046756745.1 bacterium
TTCTTGATTCTGGTATTAATGGATTTACGTTCTGGCTATTTATTGCTGGAAGAGATCAGTGACGATAGACGTTATGAGACTTGGTATGAAAAGACGGCCCCGCGTTTAGAATCATTGGGAATTGAAGTGAACCATGCGATTAGCGATCGTGCTAAGGCATTGATAAAGCTTGCGATAACAGGACTCGAGTGCGAATCTGGAGCCGATGTTTTTCATGCGCAACAAGATGTGAGTCGCTTGCTGGGGGCGACGCTTGCAAGGCGAACCTCAACCACCAAAAAGGAATTTGAAGCAGCGGAGGAAGCAGAAAAGAACGCCATTGAAACAGCAACAGGATATAAAGAGATTGCGGTGATAGAGCGATCCCTTGATGCCGAAGAAGACTTTAAAAAAGCTCAGCAAGTCCAGGCTGACTATCATGAAAATTTACAGGGTATAGCCGAAGAAATTCACCCGTTTTCTTTAAGCGATAACAGCATTAACCCATCTTTGTAGCTTTGCCATCGCTAAGTTATTGATTTTTACTTTTTTCAGCAGGGGATCGTAAAAAAGTCCTTTAAAATCAAAGGCCCGATTTTTTCAAACGCACGGTAGTGCCAGTTTCGTACTTTGATGCCTTGTAATCCTGCCGGATGTTCTTCAATATATCGGCATGTATATTCGAAGAACGACAACCAAAACGCTTGAACAGGGCGGCGGCTATTACACCTATCGTATTGTTGAATCCACTCGCAGTGGCGATAAGGTAAAACAACGAACCTTACTGAATTTGGGCAAGGACTTCCCGATTCCCAAAGAACAGTGGCCGCTGCTGTGTAAAAGGATCGAGCAATTGATACAACAGCCGACAAACAGACAGGAAGAGTTGTTTGTTTTGTCCGATGAGATCGATCATCGTCTGGAATCGGCAGCACAGCACTATAGCGCACAGATTTTACGTAAACTTGCTCGCCCTGTGAAAGGGGATTGTGAACGATCAACGACAGGCATTGAAGAGGCCGATTACCATACCGTGGATATTAACCACCTGGAAGCGTTTGAGCCACGGAGTATTGGCGTTGAAACCCTTGCGTTGTTTGCGTTCATGCAGTTGCAGTTGGGTGAAAAGCTGACCGAGCTGGGCTTTAGCGGGCTCGATCTGGCGGCCGCTATCGGCAATATTATCGGGCGGATGGTGTCCCCTGGCAGCGAATTGCACACGCATGGCTGGCTCACTCATCGGAGTGCTCTGGGCGAGCTGATAGGACATGAATATGGCAACATGTCATTAACGCGGTTATATACTGTCAGCGACAAGCTTTTAGGGCAGCAGGCAGCAATTGAATCCTTTTTGGCGGAGCGGGAACAAGACTTATTCAATTTATCGCGCTCATTGGTGTTATATGACCTAACGAATACCCACTTCGAAGGGAGTTGCAAGATGAACCCCAAAGCGAAGCATGGGCATTCCAAACAAAAACGCAGTGACTGTCCATTGGTGACGCTTGGTCTGGTACTCGACGGCGATGGGTTTCCGCTCCACAGCCGGGTATTCGAGGGCAATGCCAGTGAACCGGAAACATTGGAAACGATGCTCAATGAGCTCGATGGAGAGGGCCTCTCAGGCGACGACAGCCCGATTGTTGTCATGGATGCAGGTATTGCATCGGATGACAATGTTGAATGGTTAAAAAGCCAGGGCCACCGTTATATCGTCGTGAGCCGAGAACAGCGAAAAGAACATCCACAAGACGATGAAAAAACGGTGCTGGTGCGGGATGATAGTAAAAACAAGGTGACGGTGTTGAAAGAAGTCTGCGCCGAGACAGGAGAAACGCGACTCTATTGCCACTCTGAATTGAAGGCTAAAAAGGAGCAAGCAATCCGCAATCGTTTTCACCAACGCCTGGAAGAAGCACTGACTAACCTGCATGATGGATTGAGTAAAAAAGGGACAGTCAAAAACTATGAAAGAGTTGTCGAGAGAATAGGACGACTCAAGGAGAAAAACAGCACTGTATCCCAGGGTTATTCGATTGACGTCATCGCCGATGAGAATAAACAAAAAGCCATTGCTATCAAGTGGCGCCGTAATTCTAAATCCAATGAAAAGGACAACCTCACTGGCGTCTACTGTTTGAGGACGAACGTAAAAAATTGGTCGGAACAGCAACTGTGGGAGACCTATATTACATTAACGGAAATCGAAGCAACATTCCGGTCGTTGAAATCCGAACTGGGACTGCGTCCTGTCTACCACCAGAAAGAGCATCGCGTCACCGGGCATCTATTCATTACATTATTGGCCTATCACCTAGTTCATACGTTACGTTACCAGCTGAAGCAAAAGAATATCAATCTAAGTTGGGAAAGCATCCGAAAGGTTATGTCGACGCAGCAAAGAGTCAGGGTCAGTATGCCGACGGACGACAATCAAATGATTCATGTGAGAACCACCACGAAACCTGAAGTAGAACAGAAAATCATTTATGAGGCATTAGGTATTCAAGCCGATCCGATAGGGTCGCTGAAAACAATTATTGACAGCGAAAAATCTGTAGTGCCAACTGAGGCCGCTTAAAAAATTTAACTCACTGTATTTTCGGGAGTTTTCTAAATGACCCTACAAAGATGGGTTAAGAGGTGGTAGGCGATGACTGATGATCGTTGGCTTTCAGTGGACGAGATTGCAGCCCATCTCGGGGTCAAACGGGACACTATATATAAATGGATCGAACGTAAGGGGATGCCGGCCCATAAAGTTGGTCGCCTGTGGAAGTTTCGGAAGGATGATGTTGACGAATGGGTGCGTTCCGCCGGTACTTATGGTGAAAAAACGCCCCACGAGGATGATGGGTCAACCGAAGGGCATTAAAAATGGCAGAGCCTTTGGCGGACCAAATCAAGCACAAACTCAAGGGTA
>JBHHWX010000712.1:0-2902 GCA_046756745.1 bacterium
ATGAACAATATCATTCAAGGGAAAGCTTTCGTGCTGGGCGATAATATCGATACGGATCAGATCATTCCAGCTCAGCACCTTGTATACAGTCTCGATGATCCGGACGAAAAAAAATACTACGGCAAATACGCGCTCTCAGGCGTGCCTGAGAAAGAATCCGGGTTGCCTGCGGGCGGGATTCTATTCACTGAAAAGGAGCCATTCGTCTCCGAGTTTGCCGTCGTTGTCGCCGGAAAAAATTTTGGCTGCGGTTCATCGCGAGAGCATGCGCCTGCCGCTCTTCAGATTGCTGGGATCCAAGCCATTGTTGCGCCCAGCTACGCCCGCATCTTTTATCGCAACGCCGTCGATGGCGGTTTCCTGGTACCGTACGAGAGCTATGAAGACCTCTCGAAGAGCGTTTGCACAAATGAGCTTTTAGAAATCAACAGTGAATCCAATGAATTAAAAAATATCACCACCGGCAAAAGCTACGCTCTCAAACCATTGGGCGATGTGGCGGAAATCGTAACTGCGGGCGGCATCTTTGAATACGCACGTGAAAAAGGGATGATGTCATGATGAAAAAAGTAGTCTTACTCCCAGGAGATGGCATTGGCGTGGAAGTCACGCAAGCTGCCGTAAAAGTGTTGAACTGTGTCTCTGAAATGTTTGGCGTCCCACTTGAACTTCAGGAATATCTGGTGGGTGGCGCAAGCCTTGATGCGCATGGCATTCCAATTGAAGACGACGTGCTGGCTGCCTGCCACGAAGCGGATGCGGTCTTCCTCGGCGCGGTGGGTGGTCCGAGGTGGGATCGTTTGCCAAAAGACCAGCGTCCGGAAATTGCCCTCTTGCGATTGCGAAAAGAATTGGGGCTTTACACCAATCTTCGGCCGGTGAAAGTTTTTGAAGCGCTGCTGAATGCATCCACACTGAAACCAGAGGTGATCGAGAATACCGACATGCTCATTGTGCGTGAATTGACCGGCGGCATTTACTTTGGACAACCGAAATTCACCGAGGTACTCAATGGCGAAGAGCGGGCGGTTGATACCATGGAATACCGCACCTCTGAGATCGAACGCATTGCACGAGCCGCATTTGACGCGGCTAAGTCGCGCAGGAGAAAAGTGACCTCCATCGACAAAGCGAACGTTCTTGACACCTCGCAGCTCTGGCGCAAGACAGTGGATCGAATTGCTACTGAATATTCGGGGGTGAGACTCCAGCACATGCTCGTGGACAATTGCGCCATGCAATTGGTCCGGAATCCCAATCAATTTGATGTGCTGCTAACGGAAAATATGTTTGGCGACATTTTAAGCGATGAAGCAGCTATGATAACCGGGTCGCTTGGAATGCTTCCTTCTGCCAGTCTGGGGAACAAGGTTGGACTTTATGAACCTGTCCATGGCTCGGCGCCGGATATCGCAGGCAAGAATTTAGCTAATCCCCTCGCCGCTATCGGCTCTATAGCTTTGATGTTCAGGTATTCGTTTGCTCTGGAGGAGGCTGCCCAACGGATAGAGCAGGCGATTCAAAACATACTCAATGCAGGGATCACAAGTTCGGACCTCGGTACAAGCGGCGGAAGGATATTGGGAACAAGCGAAATAGGTGAGGAGGTCCTTAACGAGATGCAGGCATTTTTCTTACCTTATATTTAAGTCGCATTGGTTTTCACTTTTGTATTGGCTGGCAATAAATGTCTTATATACTCATTTTGTAAAAAGGATATCTGACTTCCATGACAGATGAATTTCCCCGGATTAAACGACTTCCTCCTTACGTCTTCGACATTGTTAATGAATTGAAAAAAGATGCGCGAGCGCGAGGGGAGGATATTATTGATTTTGGAATGGGCAATCCGGATCAGCCAACTCCGTGCCATATTGTAGAAAAATTATGTGAGGTTGCGCAGCGCAAAAATACCCACCGCTATTCACAATCGAGCGGAATCCCCCGGCTGCGTAAGGCAATTTGCAATTGGTACGCCCAGCGATTTGGAGTTGAACTCGACCCGGAAACGGAGGCTGTCGTATCTATCGGCTCAAAAGAAGGGCTGGCCCATTTGGCCTTGTCCGTTGTTGAGGCTGGCGATGTGGTGCTCGTTCCCAATCCAACGTATCCAATTCATACATACAGTTTTGTCATTGCCGGCGCTGATATTCGTCATGTGCCGATCGAACAGGGCGGCGATTTTTTTGATGAATTACAGAAAGCCATAAGACATTCCTGGCCTCGACCGAAGTTTCTTGTGCTTAACTTTCCGGCAAATCCCACTACGCAATGTGTCGACCCGGTTTTTTTTGAAAAGGTCATTGCTATTGCCCGGGAATTCAAAATTTGGGTCATTCATGACTTAGCTTATGCTGATATCGTGTTTGATGGCTATCAGGCCCCTTCAATACTGCAAGTACCGGAAGCGAAGAATTATGCCGTCGAGTTTTATTCGCTTTCAAAAAGTTACAATATGCCGGGCTGGCGAGTCGGGTTTTGTTGCGGCAATCAAAAGCTCATCACCGCTTTGAAACGGATGAAGTCATATCTCGACTATGGCCTCTTTACTCCTATACAGGTGGCAGCCATCTCAGCTTTAGAAGGTCCCCAGGACTGTGTCGGCGAAATTTGTGACAGGTATCGCCGCCGGCGTGATGTTTTATGCCGCGGGCTCAACTCAATAGGCTGGCCAGTGCAGGCGCCGCGTGCGACGATGTTCGTTTGGGCAAAAATTCCGGAACCCTTGGCGAAGCGCCAATCATTGGAATTTACTAAACTCGTGCTAAGTGAAGCCAAAGTAGCGGTTTCTCCTGGCGTCGGTTTTGGTGATTACGGTGATGCTTATGTGCGATTCGCTCTCATCGAAAATGAGCACCGTATCCGACAAGCAGTGCGTGGTTTAAAACGATTGTTTGGTTGA
>JBHHWX010000713.1:0-2895 GCA_046756745.1 bacterium
CGACGCCCCGGGGACGGGGCTTAGAGCTTATTTCTGAGTTTTCGTTCAGACACTAGATAGTTACCGAAATTCCCGGAGGATAAGCGAGACCAGGTTGGTGGTTTTTGCAAACGAGTCGACGTCGTACCAGGTAATCCGCATATCTTTCCTAAACCAGGTGAATTGCCGTTTTGCGTAATTACGTGTTTTCTGTTTAATAAGGTCGGTCGTTTCTTTATAAGTTAATTCATCGTTCAAAAACCGGATCGCTTCTTTATATCCGACAGATTGCAAAGCCGTGAGATGGGCGCCGTAGCCTTTATTGAGTAAACCTTTCACTTCATCTATCAATCCCAGCTCCAGCATGTGCTCGACCCGGCTTTCGATCTTCGCATACAGTCTCTCGCGCGCCAGGGTTAATCCGACAAAAAAAGGCTCAAAATTCGCTGGGACGGTTTTCTTCCGGAGATACTCTGAAAAGGGGCGTCCGGTGATTTGAAAAACTTCCAGGGCGCGTAAAATACGCTGGCTATCGGTGGCGTGCAGCCGGGCGGCGGTGACCGGGTCGATCTTGTGAAGTTCTTGAAACAACGCCCTCAGCCCCACATCATCGAGTCGTGCGCGCAGCTCGTTTTTGACGGCGGGGTCCGATATCTTAGGGCCGAAGAGTCCGTCCACTAAAGCGCGGATGTAGAGCCCGGACCCTCCCACAACAATCGGAGTTTTGCCCTGAGAAAAAAAAGCTTCGATAGCCTCTCTGGCGTCCGCGCCGTATTCTCCGGCGCTGTAGGTCTCGTTTGGGTCTTTAATATCGATAAAATGATGCGGGATTCTGCTTAATTGGTCAGCGGTCGGTTTCGCCGTTCCGATATCCATGAACCGGTAGACTTGCCGTGAATCACAGGACACAATCTCGGCATGCATGCTATCCGCCAGCTCAAGAGCAACCTCGGTCTTACCGACCGCCGTCGGCCCAACAATAAAGAGAACGCGTTTCACTATCTAACGTATTTTTTTCAGATACTTCAGATACTCGCTGTCGGTGTTCAATATCAACGTCGTGTTGGCTTTCATGGTAGCCTTATAGGACTCCAGAGTCTTGAGAAACGAATAGAAATTCGGGTCTCTTCCGAAAGACTCGGCATAGATTCGAGTCGCTTCGGCATCCGCCTTGCCTTTGATTCCCTGAGCGATCTGATACGCCTCTGAAGTAATTTTCTTCAACTCCTTTTGCCGCTCGCCATCGATGCGCGCCCTTTCGCCCTTGCCTTCGGAGCGCGACTCCTCCGCGATACGGTTCCGCTCCGAGATCATACGATTATAGACTTCTTGACGGACCTGCTCCGTATAGTTGATGCGTTTAATGCGTACATCTGTCAGCTCGATTCCGAAAGCCGGCATGGCCTCTTTGGCTTTCTCTAAAATCAGATCCGTGATGTGATCGCGTCCGAGTCGTACCGCAGGCAGCTCCTCTTCACCGCCAAACACCTCGATGCTCGATTTCAATTCACGGTTGGAGTTGCGTACAACTTCAATCAGAGTATTTTCAGAAATAAATGTGCGTGTTGCACTGTCGATGATATCATCGAGCCGGCTCTGGGCTAACAGTTCATTGTTCATACTCTGATAAAATTTGAGCGGATCGGAGATCTTCCAACGCGCAAAAACATCGACCCATATATAGGTTTTTTCAGATGTCGGTACCTGATTGGCTTCTCCATCCCATTCCAAATATCGTTTCTCGAATCGTTTCACTTCTTGTATTGGCCAGGGAAGCTTGAAATGCAAACCGGCATCTTGCAGCGCTCCCACCGGTTTTCCAAATTGCAACAGGATAGCTTGTTCCTTTTCATTAATGGTATAAAGTGAACTCATTAAAACGATTAATAAAAGAACACCGGCTACAAGTCCTAATTTGGTCGTATTCATTTTGTCCCCTCCTTTCGTGTCAATTGTAACAGCGGCACCAAGCCTTTCTGCTGTTCATCAACAATATAAATGTTTTCCAATTTCGGCAGAATGTCTATCATGGTCTCCAAGTACATGCGGCGGCGTGTGACGTCTTTAGCCTTGGAGTATTCCCGCCAAATCGCTAAGAATTTCTCTGCATCGCCCTTGGCCCGATTGACCCGATCCAAAGCATAACCCTCAGCCTCTGAAATCACTTGCTGTTTTTGTCCTAGAGCTTGCGGGATGACCTTGTTGTAAGCCGTTTGCGCTTCGTTAATAATTCGCTCTTTTTCTTGCACTGCTTGATTGACTTCGTCGAATGCCGGCTGAACCTTTTCAGGCGGCTCGACATTTTGAAGTTTGACATTCTCGACGGAAAGACCGGTCTCAAAATCATTTAAGACCCTTTGCATAAGGTCTTTCGCTTGTAATTCAATGTCCTGCCGGCTCAAAGTAATGACCTCGTCCACACTATGGTCGCCTACCACGAGCCGCATGACAGACTCAGACACGTCGCGCAAGGTTTCATCAACGCTTCGCACCTTGAACAGGTATTTAATGGGATCGCTGATTTTATACTGCACGATCCACTCGACCAAAGCCGAGCTTAAATCACCGGTCAGCATCAACTTCTCACCGTCAAAGGATCCGCGTGCAAATTGCGTCCGGACGCCTGCTTTAGTGGTCCGAAAACCGAACTCCTGCTTGAGAACGCGTCTCACCGGGACTTTCGCAACCGTTTCAATTCCAAGAGGAATCCGAAAATGCAACCCGGGTTCCGTTGTCCGCACATATTTTCCGAATCGCTGAATGACGCCGACTTCAGAAGCGTCAACTTTGTATAAGCCGGTGAACAAAAAGATGAGAACCAACCCTACTAGGGCAAAAAACAAAAGCTGGCCTTTCGGAAAGTCAGGAATCTCGATTATCTCACCACCGATATTGATGGCTTTTCGTCGCATGGTA
>JBHHWX010000714.1:0-2888 GCA_046756745.1 bacterium
TTCCTCCGCTGCGAGCCCGAAAGAGCGACATCCCCATCTTGATTCAGCATTTCCTCAGGCTCTACTACAGAAAGTACGGCAAAAAGAAACTGCGTTTGTCGAGCGAAACAGAAGCCTGTTTGTTGGCGTACGAATTCCCCGGCAATGTTCGCGAATTAGAGAATATTATGCAACGCTGCGTGGCTTTAGCCGAACATGATGTGATCCACCCATACGATCTTCCATCGTGCGTATATTGCGAAGAAAAATATAATTTTTGTTCAAAAAAGCTATTAGGATTCAGATTGGCGAAACAGCGTGTGATGGAAGAATTTGAGCGGGAATATATCGTTGACTGCCTAAAAGCTTCTAAGGGTAACGTAAGTCGGGCGGCAAAATGTGCGGAAATCAACGTGAAAAATTTCTATGTAAAGATGACAAAATATGATATCGATCCTCATTCTTACAAGAGCAGGATGTAGAAAACATGAGGCGTATTTGCCAACATTTTGGTAAACACACCCATTTATTATGGCTTTAATTCATTTACAGTTGATAGACTGTTACATAACAGTAATTTTTAAAAAACAGCTCTTTAGGAACTGTCCTGAAGGCTGTTTCTCTTTGTGGTATAATAGTTGTCTCATCCTTTAACTAATTATTCAGATGTGTTGAGCTATGTCTGACCCTTGTATACTGCTATCCGGCGTGACTATCTCTTCAGATGAAGAATTGGTCAACAAACTCAAGAAGAGCGCAATGATATTGAGGAATTTGGACAATTCCAAGATAGAGTCCATCATGCGTGCACAAAAAGTCGACCTCATTCTCATTGAAATATTAAGAGAAAAGCCGTCTGAAATCAGGTTCATTCAAAAAGTCACAGATGGTTTTCCTGAAGCAACCATCATTCTGATCGATGGCGACGGAGAGCGTGACTTGACAGCCATGGCGTTCAAATGCGGAGCAAAGGACGCCTTTCGCAAGCCCTACATGAGTGATCTTATTGTGGAAAAAGTTAATGCAATCTTAGGTCGTCGAAATGCTAATAACATTACAGACTAACGTATTCATGATTCTGTTGATTTATAACTCTGACAGGGTTAGAGTCTTACAAAAATGTCTGTATATAGTATCCAAAAAATATGTCATCTATATATAGTGCATAGCATTAACCCTGACAGAGTTTTTCAACAAAGTCATTCAGTATCTGAGAGAAAATGGATTTCATTCTTATCTATCAAAATGACCGTTGTTGTCAATTCATTAATTTCGAAAGGAGGCGAACAGAATCTAAGAGGTGTGGGAATTTTATCTAATAAATAGTAAGCCTTCATTCTGAAGGAAAAGATGTGAACCATTAGTAAAGGAGAATTACCATGGCTGCTGAAGAAGGTGTCGTAACCATGAGTTACAAGTCTGATGTACAAGAATCCATAATCAAACCTTACCGCTCTACTTATCCCGGCCCAATTGAGCTCTGTATTAAAGAGTGCCGGGTACTTGATAGTGGAGGCAAACCGGCACGTGTCATAAAGCACGGCGATTATTTCTACATATGTATGGATGTTTACTACAGCGAATTGCTTGGCGATCTGGAGGCCGATTTCGTGGCTGAATTTCATGTCATGGATTTGGCGTCTTGTGGTTATGTCAAGGCTTACTGCTGCTCTGTCAAAGGCAAACTGCACTGTGATACCACTTGTGCCCGGATTTGCTGTAGATTCAAATGCACGGAAAAAGGTATTTATACCTACGCCGCCAGCATTTATCTGCCATGTTCGGATCTCTTTGATTTTTGCTGTCA
Source organism: bacterium (assembly GCA_046756745.1). GTDB lineage: Bacteria > Zhuqueibacterota > Zhuqueibacteria > Oceanimicrobiales > Oceanimicrobiaceae > JBHHWX01. The sequence continues at coordinate 1,787 of JBHHWX010000714.1, forward strand.
TGAGGAATGCTTTGCCTGCCAGCCCGATTGTTGCCATGCTCACCCCGAGAAGGTCAAAATTAATGCGCCTACAACAGCGCAACCGTGATCAGGTCCCGAGGCAAACGTACCGTTAATTAATTAACCCTGACAGAGTTTTTCAACAACGTCATTAATTAACCAAACTGTCGGGAAGCCGATTTTCAGTTTTTGGAAATCGGCTTTCCCTTTTGTTGAAAGAAATCAGGCAATCGTCTTTCAAATTGAACCAAACAAAAATAAAACCACCAGACCCGAATCCCCGCATCATATCGCTTTCCAGTCAAAAAGGCGGCACGGGCAAAACAACCACAGCGCTGAACTTGGGCGCCATTCTCGGCGAAAAAGGGAAGAAAACTCTTTTGATCGATATGGACCCACAGGCCAACCTGACCATGGGACTGGGCGGCGTCAGCAAAAAGAACCAAACAACGATTTACGAAGTTCTTCTCAATCCGGAGCATGGCTTGGAGCTCGCTCTTTGCAAAACGAATCTGCCAAACGTGGACCTTGTTCCCTCAAGCCTGGATTTGGCGGGCGCCGAGGTAGAATTAGCAGGTAAACCAGGCCGCCAAACTCTGCTGAAGAAATCCATGGCAGAAATTGAGGCAGCGTACGACTTCATTATCATTGACACGCCGCCATCCTTAGGCCTTTATACGCAGAATGCCTTAATCGCTTGCTATGAGGTGGTCGTCCCACTGCAAGTACACGTCTACGCCTTAAAAGCCGTTGCACAGCTCCAAACTATGATCCGTGTTCTGAGAAAACATCACAACCCACGTCTGCACATAAGCGGATTGGTATGCACGATGTATGATTCCAGAAACAGTCTCTCGCGAGTCATTGAAAATTCCGTACGAGCTGATCTCGGGGATATCGTCTTCAAAACGATCATTCCAATGAACATTGCCTTAGCCGAGGCGCCGGCGGCGGGTCAGCCCATCACGGTGTATGCTCCACATTCTGCCGGCGCCCGCGCTTACAGAGAACTTTTTGAAGAAATTATAAATGACGTAGGCGTAAATGTCTAAGCCTTTTCGCAGACAGCACTGCGAAAAGGTGGCTCCGTTGGAGCAGTTGT
>JBHHWX010000715.1:0-2887 GCA_046756745.1 bacterium
AGATTGCTTCGCTGAGAAGCGCTCGCAAAGACATTAAAAATCAAGTTTTCGTTCAGACACTAGTTAGGTACATATTCGCACTTGGATTAATGGATTGATGGATCGATGAACAACCAACGATCCAGCACTCCAACACTCCAACACTCCATGAATCCTTTCTTAAGCTTTTCTATCCACCAACGAATACACTACCGGAATCACGACCAGCGTCAGCATCGTCGAAACCAGCAGACCTCCGATAACCGTGATCGCCATGGGCGCCCGCAGCTCAGAACCTTCACCTAATCCAAGGGCAAGCGGCAGCAAGCCTAAAACCGTTGTTAAGGTCGTCATCATAATCGGGCGGAGGCGTACCCGACCCGACTCCTTAATGGCTTCCAATTTCGACAAGCCGGATTGACGCAAGCGGTTGATGTAATCGATTAAGACGATCGCATTATTCACAACGATGCCGACGAGCATGATGAGTCCGATGAAGACCACCACACTCAAGTCATTGCCGGTGAGCACCAGTGCGAACACCACGCCGATCAGGGCCAGCGGGATAGTAAACATAATCACAAACGGATGGAGCAGCGACTCGAATTGTGAGGCCAGGACTAGATAAATCAAGAAAATCGCCAACAGGAGCGCAAATCGCAAAGAGCGAAATGAAACCGCCATCTCTTTGTTTTGCCCAGCCAGCCGCACGTTGAAGTCACTCGGAATCCGCAGCGCAGCGAGCATGCCTGTGATATCTTCGGAGGCGGCGCCCAAATCATGTCCGGCTAAATTGGCCCGCACCAGGGCTACGCGTTGCTGGCCGGCGCGGTGAATTTCACCAGGCCCCATGTCCACTTCTATGTCCGCAACAGAGGCTAAGGTCATGTGCGGCAACCCCGGAGGATTCACCAGCATCTCTTGGATACTTTCCAGCGATTGACGGTCCTTTTCACGGGCGCGTACAAGAATGTCGATTTTACGGTCGCGTACGGAATAACGGGTCGCCAGCTCGCCCTTGACTTTGTTCACGACCGTCTGTGCAACATCCGGCACTTGCATGCCGTACGAAGCGATACGCTCGCGATCGAACAGAATTTGAATCTCGGGATAACCGCCCCGCATGGTGGATTTTATATCCGTGAATTTCGGATTGGCATCGAGCTTCTGAACGAGAATATCGGATAATTTCTTCAAGCCTTTTAAGTCGTAGCCGGAGATTTCTATCTCAATGGGCGTCTTGAATGAAAACAACGTGGGCCGGGAAAACTTATATTCTGCTCCGGCTAAGCGGCTGAATTTTTCGCGTAAGCTCGACATCAGCTCTTCTTCCTCAGAGCGCCCGGATCCGGATACCATATTAATTCTCACTTCGCCCCAGTTTTCACCGCCTTCCTCGGGATTGGCGTCTAACCGGTTGCCGGAACCGGCCACGGAAAATAGGGTATGAATCAAGCGGCTTCCTTTCGCCTCGATCTGCATTTTTTCGATGAGCTCGTCCGTCTGTTTGAGAGGCGTCCCGGGAGGCAGCTTCACCTCGACCAATAACTCTCCCTGAGATAATTGTGGAATCAACTGCACACCCAACCGTGGGATAAACAAAAGACTGATGAAAAACAAAAGAACTGCAAAACCCAATGTCAAGGCTCTGCGCCTTAGGGCCCAATCCAGTAATTTTGGATAGTGATTGTTGACGCTTTGAAATCCCTTATCGAATAAATTAACCAACGGAGTCATCACAAATTTAAGCGCTTTTGAAACCGCTTTGGCGATCCGGATACTCCAATTCAACAAAAACGTTGGGATGCCGGAAAACAAAAACCGGAAAAAACGTTTGACCCCGGTTATGAATTTACCCCGTTTTTTCGCCTCGCGAGAAACTTCCTCGTCAAAATCGAACCGGCGATCCTTTTTACCTCCCAGGGACGACATCATAGGGATGAGGGTCAGAGCGACCACCAGAGAGGCAAGTAAGGAAAATGTGACTGTCAGCGCTTGGTCGCGGAAAAGTTGTCCGGCAATGCCTTTTACAAAAACCAGCGGCAAAAAAACCGCAATGGTTGTGAGCGTAGAAGCGATGACCGCTGTGCCGACTTCGCCCGCGCCTTTTCGGGCGGCGTCGATAATCCCGGCGCCTTTTTCACGCAGACGAAAAATGCTTTCGAGCACGACCACCGAGTTATCCACCAACATTCCGACGCCTAACGCCAGCCCTCCTAACGACATGATGTTCAATGTGATATCCCCTCCGAACATCAAATTGAACGTGGCTATGACGGAGATGGGGATCGCCAGGCAGATGATCAACGTACTCCAAATATTGCGCAGGAAAAAATAGAGGACAAAAAACGCCAGCACGCCGCCAAACAGAGCGGCGCTCACCACTTCGTTGACAGCGTTCTTGATGAAAATGGATTGATCGTAGACAGTTTTGAGAGTCGCGCCTTTCGGCAGATCTTTTTCGATCCGTCTCAGCCGCGTTTTAATCCCATCGGCGACAAAGACCGTATTCGCATCGCCTTCTTTATAAATCGCAATTTCAACCGCTTCGACGCCGTCGAGTCGAGTGACGGCTTTGCGCTCTTTGTGTCCCTCGACGATCTCCGCAACGTCGCGCAAGTAGATTTTTGAGCCTTCATGCGTACGAAGGATAACATCGCGAATTTCTTCGACCGATTTGAACTGATTTAATGTTCGCACCAAATATTGATGTGCGCCCTCTTTCAGGCTGCCGCCGGCGAGATTCACGTTTTCGCGCCTGAGCCGGTTCGCGACTTCTTGAATGGTGATGTTCAATTGCGACAACCTGCCCTGATCCACTTCGATTTGAATCTCTTCCTCGAGACCGCCGCTGATTTTTACCGCTGCCACGCCAGCCACGGATTCCAGCTCTTTTTTGAGCTGCTCT
>JBHHWX010000716.1:0-2886 GCA_046756745.1 bacterium
GTATTTATGGAGAGTCCATTACTAATTATGATTGGTCTTATTACTGGACTTAACGCGCTTAAATGGATAATAAAGATATATAGAGGAGATCTACGACGAAGAAAACGCACGCCGGGTGGGGGTAAATCAGCTTCTAAAGAAAGTCTTATAGTCCGAGGATATGAGTTGGAGTGTGACCACAATTAGAATCACCTGAGTTGTGGAGATTTGCACTTTCATCATATAACATGCAGAAATTTTTCAAATAGCGAAAAATTAGGCGGTTATAATATATTGTGGAAAATAGTGGTTTTGTCCGGAATTATTAATAAATAATTAGGTTGAGCTCAAACTTACATAATCCCAAATTAACGGATAAGCATCGCTTTCCGCTGTTTATCTGAATTTTACATTAATTTTCAATTATTTGTATGTTGTATATTATATATTTTTATACTTAGCGTTGTCAGTTCGAATTTTTTGCCTAATCCGCTCTCTTTTTCTAGGACCAGACGGATTTTTTCTCTAAAACTTTGTTTTTGGGCATACGTCTCCCTTGCAATTTTCAAACGGCGTTGTTGATTATCGCAGTCTATTCAAAAATCGGTTCTTGCAAGCGCTCGAACCAGGTAACAAACTCCTGAACCCGGACAAAGCCCTTGCCAAAACGGATGACAACATAGCGACCGGTTTTCAGGATTTGCGCACCAACTTTGACAAATAAATATCGGAATCTTTTCCAATGGATTTTCAACTCCGGTGCAATCGCATCAAGCAACCAGCACTTTAGATTCCAGGACAACATCGAAATCAGAAAATAGGCATAATTGCCATAGAAATGTTTGGTAGGAATATGTACCGTGCCGAGGCCTTGTTTGAAATCCTTGATGAAATTTTCCTGGTGTCCGCGACTGTTGATCATCGGGATGATTTCTTCGAGTGACTTGACATCTTTATCGATATTGGTGACATAACCGTGGTAAAAATATTCATCGGTTTCTTCGAAGCAATCGTTTTGGTTGGAAAGGTCTTGCTTGAAAATCAACTGGCGTTTGTAGACGAAGCGGTACTCTTTCGCCCAGGCCGCAACAATGTGGTCGAATTCGGTGGCTTCTACCGGCCCGCGAATTTTCAGTTCTTTGCCGCGTTTCTTCAGGTTCTGTTTCAGGTTTTCCATACGGTAGTTCATCGTATGGGAATCGCGGCGGTTGACCGTGGCTTTTTCATCATCTTCATCTTTTGTAGGCGCGTCCCAAACCAGAGAAGGTTCGGTTAAACTTCTGATGAGGGGTGCATTGAGTTCGGCAGTGATGATGAATTTAATGCCTTTTTCTTCACAGGCTTCCACAATGGCTTTTTCAAAGAACCCCGAGTCGGCAAGCAGGATGATTTCGTCGAAGTAAGGGGTGAGACGGTCGATATTGTCTTTGAGCATCTGCACGGCTCCATTAGAAGTAAACGCCTTGCCGCCGCGAAAGACGATATCCAAAAGCTCGCCGGTATCGTGAATGTGCAGGAAGAGCGGATGAAAGCCGAAAATGTTCTTGAAGCTTTGCGAGCTTTTCTCCTTGCAATTGCCAAACACTTCGTAGAGAGAAGAGTCCAGGCTGATGGTGATTCTTTTTTCGAGCCGTTTCGCCAGTTTCTTCAAAGAATTCTCCTGCATCTTATAGATGATTTTGCGGAGTCTCTCGATGCTTTCTTCTGTGAAACGCTCCAAAAAGTCGCCGGAAGTGTGGGGTGCTGGAATATGCATGTCGCCAAAAATCGTTTGCAGCGCCTCGTCGTCCTTGAGATTTTTGGTGTCATAAATGGCGTCGCCGCCAGTAAATTGATTCAACACCAGGGTTAAAGTATGCACAGCTTCACCAATCTTCTGGCGCTGAAATATATTCAATCGGGCCAGCTTTTCAAGCAGGTCGATTTTTTTAATCAATTCTGCCAACAAAAATAAGCCGCTGTTGGCGGTAATATCGATTTTATTGCTCTGTTCGATTTTAAAATTGGGGAGCGAAGCGGTATTTTTTGAGTTTTTGGCAGCGGTTTTCGTCTTCACTTGATTTTCCCTTTTAAGTTATGGCTTTTTCAAACGCTAATTGACTCAAATATAATAACTTAAGATGAAAAAACCTCGAACTTTTTTTACTTTATCCGTTAATTTGGGTTTAATATGCATGTTTATTTGCCAATGGTAATATTATATGTTGCAAAAGTCAACACGATTTTTTGATTGATAATAAATTCGATTTATCGTTTTCCCACCACCAAATGCGGCGTTTTGCTCAAATCCCAATCCCAAACCAAGCCGCCGGCCGTGCGCAAGGCGTGCTCTTTTGAATATAATTTTTCCACGAGATAAAAAGCCGGTTCGTAGCTCAGGCCGCCGCCAACCGAAGTGATAAACTTGCCATCGACGACAAGATTGGCGTCATCGCTAACATTGACTTTGGGGAACATTTTGGCCAGCCGCTCGCGGTCGGAGGGAAACGTTGTGGCAGTGCGGCCATCCAGCGCGCCGCTTGCTGCGAGTGGAAATGCGCCGTCACAGACTGTGATGACCCAACTTGCCGATCGTACGGTCTTTTTCACCCAGCCCACATACTCTGCATTTTTCAGATCGTCGGTCATGCTGGTTTTCGTGCTGGGAATGATCAGGACGTCGACACGCGGCGCATTCGCGAATGAATAATCCGGGGTGATACGAATACCTTCGAATGTCACAAACGGCTTGCCATCGGGCGTGACGATAAAGCAGCGGATAAAATCAGTCGAATCGCGAAATACGCTGTGTTGCAGCACATCGTACGGCGCCATGAGCTCGGAATTGTAGACGCCATCGACGCACAGGAATGCAGCGGTGCGGATGGCTTTTTGATTTTGGCCTTTTGTACTTTGAGTGGCCTGGGC
>JBHHWX010000717.1:0-2884 GCA_046756745.1 bacterium
CACCACTTAATCTTTCTTCCGCCAAGGTAATAGTCTTCCGTATTTTGCTGTGATCTGGTCAAATAAAAAGCAAGGCTTATGACCATGATCATATACATAACAATGACCACCCAGTCAAAGTAATTCATCTATAGCTCCCTCCCTCTTAATTTGATTTTGCTAGACTCCCATTCCTGCTAAACTCTGTTTCCGGTCAAAAACTCGTTAAATGCGGCCTTTTCATCGTCGGGCAACTCTTGAAACGCATGCACAAACTGTTCGGTTCGGGTCGAGCCAAAACGTCGCGCACCTGCTTTCAGGTATTCCAGAACCTGGTGTATTTCACGAATACCGCCAGCGGCTTTTACCTGACAGCGCCCATCGACCGCCTTGTACATAAGTCGAACATCCTCTAGCGTCGCTCCTCCGTCTGCATAGGCTGTAGCCGTCTTCACAAAATCAGCCCCTGCCTGGGCGATCCAATCGCATGCCCGACGTTTCTCGTCCTGTGTCAGATAACAATTCTCCGTAATCACTTTGACCTTCACCCCTTCCGCCGCTCTTACTACGACTTCGATATCTCGGATGAACAGCTCTTTCTCGCCATTCATGAGAGCAGGGATATTCATCACCATGTCAATCTCTTCCGCCCCGAGGTCGAGGACCTCCCTGGCTTGGTACTCTTTCATGGAAGAGGTCTCGTTTCCGTGTGGAAAACCGACGACGGTTCCTACGAGAACACCGGATCCTCTTAACTGTTCAGCAGCGAACCGGATGTAGTACGGCTGTACAGTGAGGGTGGCGGTGTTCAGCCTGGCTGCTGTTTCGGTGAACCGGCGCACCTCGTCCCGCCTGGCGTTTGGACAGACTATCGAATGATCGAACAACTTAGCAAAACTCGCAGCTTCCATGTAGAACATCCTCGTCTGGCTGAACGAAGCCACTGCTGTTTAGGAGCTTGGCCGAAAAGACTATTTTCTTAGCGAAGGCGTCCCGCCGAGCGAGTTTACCTCCGACTCTGTGCCCAAAAACCCTCGGCGAGACGCCTTCGGGAAGTGATTTTGGACTTTTCGGCCAAGCTTCTATATTGTTTCTTATCTGCATGGATTTGATACAGATAGACCCCAGTGCTCGCCGGTCTGCCGCGTTCGTCCGTGCATTTCAAATCTCAGTTCTATCGGGTGCGGGTCGAGCCCACAGCCTGGCAATGAAATGGGACTGGCCGCTTTCGAATTCCGGCTCAGACGCGCCGCCGGCCGTCATGCGTTCACGAATGAAAACAATACCAAATCCGGCTCGCTCCATATACCCTGATGCCAGAAGAATCTGCGCCAGAATTGGGTCACGCGCCCTGGTGACGCCGCCTGCCAGAATGCCTTCGATTGTGAGATCGTCCGGCAAAGGTCCTGGATTTGAAATCTCCAGGCGGTCGTCAAAAAGTCGCAACTGGATTGGCTCGTGCGCGCGGTAGTCTCTGTGTGCAACGGCATTGGCGACGGCCTCGCGGACAGCATCGAGATCATACTCCGGGATATCGTCTCGCTTGACTTTTCCGCTTTCAAAAATGGGATAGGTGCGTATGTTGCGGGACACATAGCCATTGGCAAATGCTGCTGCAGTTTTCAAAGCGTCGTTTTGGCTCCGCAAGGATTTCTTTAATTCCAGACTCTCACTCTCCCCTTGCGCCATCAAACTTTTGATCTCTGACGACTCCATACATTTAACCCAATTTTTGATAAGCGTTAAATTACCACTGGATAAAAAATCAATTTTGTCTTAAGCACGACAACAGGGCTTTCTTGAGATTGTTTTACATAGCTGCTGAACTGGTCCTTTACATCAGCAATAGGTGAGATTTTCATAGTTCAAACTCCTCTCCGCCAATAAATAAACGATGTCTAATCTTTTCGCCAATAGCCAGAACATACACAGCATGTTCTTTATATTGAATTCGATAGAAAACGCGAAAGCGGTTTTGGGACCCAAAACGCAACTCCCATCTGGCGAGAAATGGGGCAGAGCGTTGCAAGGGCTTCCGACTTTGACAGAGCACAAAATTTTGTAAAATCGCTACGCTGTTGGCGGTCAGGTGGAGCGCTTCGTTAGGCGTTGTGTTAATCTGGTCAAATTAAGTAGTGATCTCAACGCTTCATTTACCGCTGCTGAATCACTGAAAGATTTGGCCAAATCAGGGTCAAGGACGATTACATTCGCCCCTTCTTCGATTAGCTGCTTGTAATATTTCCCTCGAACAGCCTTTGAATAATCAAAGTCATATTCTGGACGTAATTCATCACTGGCTTTTTCTGTTTTAGATTTCATGTCGTCTCCTTTCTTGCGCGGTTGCAGTTCGCGCACTGATAATACGTATATTTTTCCTCCTCTCTGTATGTGAAACTACAAGCAAACGCCCTCGAGAAGAAAAACCTACTGTGATTAGCCTTAATTCGCTGATTGAGTGATCTGGGTCATCAAAAGTAGCCGATAAGGGATCATAAAACACGGTTGCAGCTTCTTCAAAATAAACTCTGTGTTTTTTACAGTTCTGTTTTGTTTTTCAGGATCCCATTCAAACTGAATCATGTATGGCTATGTTCCTCTTTATTTTTACGTCTAACAATAGATTATCTGACCATAACCTCATAAACCTGAATCCGGTCATCGTTTTTTGCAAAAATAATGATCTCTTGTTTATTTCGATAAGTCAAAGAAACCATGTCGCGTACCTGCCCGGTCAAGGTCAATCCACTATTCCTCATCGGCATAGAGGTAAACCCCGTTGGATAAGAACCATCCAGTGGGGTATACCCGGAGCTATCCAGCGGGGTAAAGCCGCCGGCCCCATTTCCCGTTAACAGCGTGCCGTAGCTTGCATCATACCGTCCGATCTGGGGCGTGGAACCGT
>JBHHWX010000718.1:0-2882 GCA_046756745.1 bacterium
CCCAACTTATTGGTAATGAAGCCGTTCAGATCCAGGAAATCAATTTCGTTTTCAATATCGTTGCGTTTGCGTGCATCTTCGATTCCCCTTCTACATTCTTGCCAAGCCTTGTCATAGTCACCATTTCGATACAGCGCCTCGGAAAAGTAGTAACGCGCTCTTGGAAAATCAGGCCGCAATTGTAGCGCTTTTTGCGAAACATTGAGTTGCTTTTCAGTAAGATTTTGAAAGCTGTATAGATGAGCCAAACCGCAGTAGGCTGCGGCAATATCAGGTTTTTGTTCAATCAACTGCTTGATCGTTTTTTCAGCTTCTTCATTCGAGCGACTGACGCTAACAAAATCGCGGTACACAGGGTAATAGTGAAAATTGAGCTGCAGAGCCTTCAGAATGTGTTGATAAGCAGATTGCCACTCTTTCCGCTCCCGGTAAACCAACCCAAGCGCATGATAAACGTAAGGATTGTCGGACGTTTTAGTCAAGGCATGTGAAAAGTGCTTTTCTGCAGCATCTAAAGAGTCTTGATATGTAGCCACTGCAACAATTTTGAGATATGCCGGATAAAATGAGGAATCTCGTTCAATGATTTGTTTTAAACCCTCAATCGCTTCATCATAACGTTGTTGACCGATTAAGAACAAAGCGTGGTTGTAGTTTTTTCGCAAATCCGGATCTTGTGGGAAGAGAATTCCGTAAAACGTGAACAAAAAAACCAGTCCGGTACAAACGAGGTTAACTCGTGATTGACACATAAGCCCCTGCATGTAAATATAGAAATGACTTAGGAGTGATAGTAAATAAGATAAAACAATCCTCAAATAAAGCAAATTTTATTTGCTACATGTTCGTCTTTTATTAGCACAGTTTTTGCAACTTACCGCTGCAAAATTTTTATTTCAGAGTAAAAAGACACCGTCTTATTCAATAATAACAGATGTAATTTTCATATTTTCAGGTAGTTGCCTCTCCCCCGGCCCTCCACAGCAGTAAATATGAAAACATCACAAATTTGATATAAAACAGTGGAAATGTGACCACTCAATTGTATGAAAATCGTACACTTTTCAAGGGATTGAAGAATATGTATAAAAACAGCTTCGGAAAATTTCAGCTCACAATGAAGCACCTGGTGATGACGATTGGATTATTTCTAACCATTTCCCCGGCATTTTCCCAAGAAATGCTGGCGCTCCTAAAAAAATATGATGCGACTGACCAACCGGGTGAACACCCAACAAGCTTGCTTGATCTGGAAAAGTTCACGAACGATTTTTTCAAGGAACAGATGAAAAAACATCATGTTCCAGGCGCAGTCGTTTTGATTGTAAAAGGAGACCAGATTGTTTTTAAGAAAGGCTACGGGGTAACAAACATCGAAAACCCCAAACCGGTCGATCCGGATGAAACTCTCCTTAAGGTGGGCTCCATTACAAAACTGTTTACAACAGCAGCTATCTTGCAGCTTGCTGAAAAAGGCTTGCTCAACCTCGACGACGACGTGAACCTGTATCTCAAACAGTTCAAAATCAGAAATCCTTTTCCGGATCCGGTGACGATCAAAAGGCTTTTGACCCACACAGCAGGTTTTGACCATAAGCATATCGGCCTCTATACAAAAACCAAAGAACAGTTACAGCCGCTTGGTGATTATTTGAAAGAGCATATGCCCCGCTTGGTTTCAAACCCAGGAGAGTTTGTGAGTTACTCAAATTATGGCATTTCCTTAGCCGGCTTTTTAATAGAAGAAATAACAAAAACTCCTTATGATCTCTATATCAAAAAAAATATCCTCGAGCCTCTCGCCATGAGTCATACGGGATTTATCCACGAAATAAACGAACAAAGCAATCGCGCCACCGGCTATCGATTTACCCCTAACGGTTTTAAGGCCATTCCCAATGAATTTTTTAATCTCATTCCATCCGGCGCCTTAATGTCCACGGCATCAGACATGGCTCAGTTCATGATTGCACATTTACAGAACGGCCGCTTAGGCGACACGTACATTCTCAATCCGGAAACGGTTGCAGAAATGCACCGTACGCAATTTCGCGTGCACCCTAAAATGTCGGGTTGGTGCTACGGTTTTTATGAAAGTTTCTACGGCACGAAACGCGCGATTATGCACAGTGGACATCCAAAAGGTTTTTCCAACCTCCTTTTTCTGCTCAAAGAAGAGAATTTGGGACTCTTTATCGCGTACAATTCCAACGACGCCACCCTGTACCGGCACTATATCAAGCAGCTTCTGAACAGATATTTCCCAATGACCAAGGAACCTGTATTTCATCAACCGGCGGATGATTTCAAACAACGCGCGCATCGATTCACCGGAACCTATCAATTTCACTCGACGCCACAGCGCACAATTTCAAAGTTACGCGATTTATTGGAGCGCAAATCTGAGGTTACTGTCACGGACAACTTTGACGGGACATTAGCGGTGCACATGCCGAAAAAAACATTTCGAATCGTTGAAATTGAACCGCTTCTTTTTCAAGATCAGAAAGAAAAAAAAATATTCGCTTTTAAAGCAGATGATAGCGGGAACATCACTCATCTGTTTGTCAATGGAGAAAAACCGCAAACTCTGGAAAAATTACAGTGGTGGGAAAAATTTGGTTTTCAACTGAACTTAATCAGAGGGTTCTTCCTGTTTTTTTCGGGTTCCTTATTACTTTTAATGCTCTACTATTCAGACACCGAGAAATCGCTTAACAGACTCGTTTCCCTGTCAGGACTGAACTGTTTTTTGAATATTGTTTTTCTTTTTGGCGTCAACTCCGCCTATAGTTCATTAGAGCTGCGTTACGGTATCCCTGTTGTGATGGTCGCGCTTCTCTGCATACCGTTATTGAGCTCACTCCTTTCCCTCAGCTTAC
>JBHHWX010000719.1:0-2877 GCA_046756745.1 bacterium
AAGCTGACGCCATCGCCGAGCGTTATTTCTCGCTGGCGCCGTTTGTCAGGCCGGGGGTGTTCATCACCAAACTGCGCCGCACGTTTGCGAAATCGGAAATGCAGCAGGACATTGAAATCGAAGTGACGGAGGACAGAAGGGAGTTTCGTGAGGTAAGGTACGTGAACAACAGCGGTTTTGGGTTGCTCGGATTTCTGTTACTGATAGCGACCTTATTTTTTAGACGCAGATATGCTTAGCCCGGTAAAGCTGGAACCAAAGAGTTATGAGGAAATATATCTTGTCATCAATTCTGATGCTTGTCGTCCTCGACTGCTCTTGTGATTCAACCCCTTTTTCTGTCATTACCGGCATAGGCGAATTTATTATCGTAAATGACACCGGAAGGACCCTTTACCATTGGGCCGTTGAGCAAGAATCTCTTGCACATATTAATTACACGCTCAACAGGTGTCCTGACAGCCCGGATCAAATCGAACCTGATCGGGAACGTTCAATCAAACTTAAAAATATCTCCGGCTACGAACCTGGAAAAAAAGTGGTGCTATTTTGGTGGGTTCTTGGCAAGCCAAACGAATTCAACTGCTTTGAACCAGATCGGATATCGACAATGGTATTTGATCCATTAAAAAGAGGGTGGTCATCCTGAGTGGTTTCACCGATTTTAAGTAAGGTGAATTATGATTCCGATGGTTGTAAAATGATGAAATGAGATTGAACGTCTTAAGAAAATAGCGAGGAAACTGTGTCCAAGAAAAAATAATGAGTTATCCGGACGTTCGACGCCACCTCAGATTTCTCGCTGCTTCTAAGAACATGAACATGTTCTTGCTGAAAGAACTACGGCAGTAGTGTACACCTCGAAATGACAAGACCATTGAGGCTTTTGGGACAGTTCTTTGTAAGTCCAAGTTAATCAAAGGATAAACGGCTTAGTCAAAACACGGTCACAGACCGTGTTGGATCATTGCTGAACCTTTTTTGCCGTTTACTCTATATTGAGCACTGAAGAATAACAAACCTGAAATACGAATGCCTGATAAAAAGCTTAATAAGATTGCCGGTCGTTATGAGAGCAGCGAGTTGTGGAGAACGTTATGCCGGGCGCTGTGGTATTTTACATGTTTCATTGTTTTTTCTTTATTATATCTTTTTGCATCCTCTCCAGCAAAAACTTCCGCAACCCAGTTTGGAACGCTGCAACTCATTGGACTGGAGGGCCAAACGGTCACCGCTCTGGCTGCGGAAGTTCAGGAACTGCCGCTCTCAAATGATACTCAGAGTTTGCTCTTTGTCGGAACGGATACCCATGGCGTGTTTCAAGTTCCAGCCTTCGAGAGCTCTTACGGAAATTGGAGCTTTTTAGGTCTACAGGGAAAACCCATCACAGCCTTGACGGTTCAACACTGGGGCGTCGGACCGGCAGACGGGTTAACGTTGTTTGCGGCGGTCCTTCCCGGGTATCAACAAAGCGACTCTACTTTGATTTACCGTAAAGAAACCTTTCATGTCCCAATCGACACACTGTGGACGCCGGCTGACAATGGAGTGAACAGAAACAAACTGAAGAGAGTCAATGTCCTCAACAGCTACTACTATTCTGGCCATCTCCCCCCACAGCCGGCTGTCATGGGTGGCGAGGTTGGGTTGTATCAGAATAATCCCTTTGTTGGTATTTGGAGAGAAGCCGAGGTTGAGGGAAGCGCTAAAATATATGCCATCGATGTGTACCCCCGTTGGCTTGGCAGTCTGGCTTGGGCTGTCGGGAGTCAAAACTCAGCCCCTGCAGCGTTTCGGTCGACGGATAAAGGCAGAGCCTGGACTACTTTTCCGCTACCCTCATTTGTTGAAGGCGAAGCCCTTTCTGTGGCCATCCATCCTCATCACCCCGACACGGTTTACGTTGGCCATAAGGGCGGGGTGTTGATGACGCCCGATAGCGGAAAGACCTGGCAGCAGTCGGGTCTCCAAAATTCAGCCGTGCGTTTCCGCGCTCTTACAGTTGACCCCTCAGCCCCGGAAAATCTGTTTGCCGGCGGGATCTCGGATAACAATTTGTTTGCCTTTTATCACAGTTCAAATGGCGGCTCAACCTGGAGCGAGATTCAACCTGAACAAGAAATCGCTGGCGTGACTGCTTTGGTGGCGCTTCATTCGGATCTCCCGGAGCGACAGACTTTTGTGTTTATCGGCACGGCAGGGTCGGGCGTTTGGCTTTATAAAACGGCCATGATCACAAATGTGCAAGATGGGGCGCCCATCCCTGACCGGTTTAAATTGCACCAAAACTATCCCAATCCTTTTAACCCTGAAACCACCATTGCCTACGAAATCGCTCGACCCGGTCACGTTGAGCTTTCCGTTTACAATCTACTCGGACAGCAGGTTCGAAAATTAGTAAATGGCTGGCGCCCGGCGGGATTCTATCGGGTCAAGTGGGATGGTGTGCATGACAGTGGCGGCTTGCGGGCAGTTAGTGGCGTGTATGTTTATGAGCTAAAAGTAGCTCAAAGCAGGATCACGAAAAAAATGGTACTTTTGCGGTAAAGTAATGTGAAGGAGTTAAATCGCCAGATGCTTCACTCGTCTACGAATTTGCAGCAAGATTCCTCTGGACTTCGGTGAGAGAATATAGCATATAATGCTTGGCCGAAAAGAGTATTTTCTTAGCGAAGGCGTCCCGCCGAGCGATGTTCACTACGACTCTGTGCCCCAAAAACCTCGGCGAGACGCCTTCGGGAAGTGATTTGGGACTTTTTAGCCAAGTTTAAGACTAGATAGATGGAGATGGATTATGTCCAAAAAATCATTCACTTTTGTGTCTTTGATACTTGCATTAATCATCTCATCAGCATCTATTCCATTTGCAGCTGCACA
>JBHHWX010000720.1:0-2877 GCA_046756745.1 bacterium
CTCTTTTAAACAAGTGAAGTCTGACAACATCGACAATCTTTTGTCGATAGAGGCGCTGTAACCGCCTAACTAATAAGGAGATTGCTTCGCTGAGAAGCGCTCGCAAAGACATCAAAAATCAGGTTTTCGTCCAGACACTATTTCATATTTAGGATTCCCGGTTTATCCGGGTTAGGTCTCTCTGTCCTTGACTCGAACGCGCCCAGAACGGAAAGCAGCAACACCAAACAAAAGAGTGCGGCTTGCGAATCACCAAAACGCCCCAGACGATCAAGAACAAAGGTCCGGCGAGCTCCCAAAGCTCCCAAGAAATGATCTCCAGCGTTTGCAAGAGCAACAGAACGCCAATGCCTAAAATGACGACGCCCCAAAACTTTCCCCAGAAATCATCCTGTGAATTATTGTCCATTTTACTATCTCCTTTGAAAGAATTAAATGTTCACTCTTTCGATTTCGCTTTTTCCAAAAAATCCTGAATAGTGGAGTGAGTCAGTTTTTTGTAACCAGGGTGTGCTTCTAACCACTCGTTCAAATGCTCTTCTGACCAGAAGAGATTATCGACCGCTCAGCCGCCTCCTTGCTGAGCCCAGACGCTCTCCGGCGTCATGGCGGCGATTTCACCGCTCTTGATGGTTACGGAAATTCTTTGATAACAGTGCGCGCAGGAATCCTCGATCTCAACTTCTTTATCACCAAAGCTGTTGACCAACAGCAAGAAGTCAATCGCTCACCAGACTCCGAAAGGTTTCTCTCCGGCAACCGCCACGGTGTGAAAATTGTACCGGAAAGGTCCGCCCCACTTGCCATAACCTTCGGATAAGGCATAACCCAATTTTTCCTCACTCGATTGCTGCAACAAGCCGGCCTGGGCCATAAACGCCAACCGGGCTTTCAGGTCGCTTTCCGGGAAACCAACGGCTTCGCTGGTTTCTTGCACATCGGGCAGGTGCTGTTCGGCGTCGTAGGTGTTGATGAGATATTTGGCGATCACCTTTTCATCGTCGTTCAAGATGTAGTTGTTAGCGCCCCACCATTTGAGGTTGTTCGCCAGGTCTGTGTGCTCGCGCAAATGATGCCCAATCTGCAGACGCAGATCGTCGTTCGCAGGCAAGCCGAGGTTGCTCATGGCCATGTCGATGTTGGTGGAACGAAATTGCTTATTCCAGTCCTCCAGCAAGTAATCGACTACTTTTTGTGCGTCCGCAGATAAACCGACTGCCGATTCGCTCTGAGCTTCGCTTTTTTCCTGAGCGCAGGAAAAAAGAAAAAGCAGAGTGCATCCCAGACTCAATACAATTTGAAATAGAAATTTTCTTTTCATAGGTTCCTCCGTGTGTTGGTTAGATTTTAGTTCAGCAATAAGACGCTAACCTACAAAAACAGAAGGTCAGCGTCACTCAACTCGTTTGGTCTCGATAGCCATGTGCAGCGTTTCCACTCCGTACGGCGCTCTCAACGTCAGTTTCTCCAGAACCAGCGAACCGTCCTCAACGGAAATCCACTTGGCGCCGGTTACAGCGAACCTGTCCCACTCATCGCCCTCGGTCTCATGGTAATCGATGGCTATTTTATAGGTGTCCCACTTAGCAATCTTTTCTGTACCCAAGAATTTGTACGTGGACTTTGCAGCCCGGTCGCCGGTTTCAGGATTGGACTTCACTTCGTGAACCCACTCGCTTCCTTCAGTAATCGAGTCGCCGGGAAAAACCAGCGCGCTCAAATTTCCGAACCGTACGGACATGGAACCTCTATCTTCATCAGCCGGCAGATATTTACCACTCAGAGAGAAGGTTATATTGCCGTTCGGGCCGGCGAGCTTTATCGGGCAGCCGGTTGGACCGTCAGCTTCAACTTTCGGCTCTGTGCTCTCGGCTTTAAGAATCACCATACCATCCACGACTTTTTCCACCGTCTTTACCGTGGTCCAGGTATGTGTAACCTTCGACCCAAACGGAGTGGTCAGCACATTGACCACAGTGTACTCGGCGCTTGAACCGACCTTGGGTTTCCACACCAGCCGGATAGCATCGTTCGCGGAAAACGCCACAGCCATCACCGCGAGTACGGTTACAAGGGCGTAAGAGAGTTTAGTTTTCATCGGCTGCTCCCTGTTTTTTAGTGTTATTTTGTGTGTTTTGTGGGCCATGTTTAACGGTATTACCGTCATTTTCATCCCAAATCAAATCCGTGATAATCCGTTCGATCCGTTAAATCCGTGTTCCATTCATGTGCGGTTGTTAAATCCCGCGTTTTTTGCGCGGCTTCGCCGCGTTACGCAAGGCTAAAACTTCTTTCTTGACATCATCATATAGATTTTTTGCTTCCCCAACGTACTTTTTCTGCACCGTGCCGTCGGGGCTGATGAGAAAATAGGTTGGAAATCCAATAACGCCGAATCGCCCCGCCAAATCTTCGTCGCCCACCACAACGGTGTAATCCAATTTGTGTTTTTCGAGGAACGTGCGCACATCTTCGTGAGTACCGGAATAAACGGCCACACCAACGACTTGAAAGTTTTGGTCTTTGAGATCGCGATTGAGTTTTGTTAAAGTCGGAAAGGCCGCGATACAGGGTGCGCACCAGACCGCCCAAAAATCCAGCAGTACTGTCTTGCCTTTCAACCTCAGCGCGGTGAACGGTTTGCCGTGTAAATCGATCGCTTTAAAATCGAGATTAATCCGGCTTGTGTCAGATTTCACAGCCTGAGGTTCTCTTGCGTTGACTTTTTGAACAAATGAGTCATCAGCATAAGAGAACACGCCAATGAATCCTGCAAGGATAATTGCGATAGAACCTGTCTTGACATTTTTGATTTTTTTTCCACGCATACCATGTGACTATTCGTTACCTAAATTGAGCGATTCCTGACCGGGGGAG
>JBHHWX010000721.1:0-2874 GCA_046756745.1 bacterium
CGCCTTCGGCGTGAACAAAACCGAAATACCATCCTATGATAATTATTTACAATTGGGTAAGTTATTTAAACGGGTCTCCTAAGCTAAAGAGAGATGGCTTCACTACCAGAAAATATGTATCCCATCGTTTTCGAGAACGTCAGCAAAACCTACGGCCCCAAAATTGCGCTGCAGGACATCTCTCTTTCTATCGTCCGCAACAAAACCACCGCGATCATCGGTCCCAGCGGCAGCGGCAAATCGACATTGCTGCAACTCATCAACGGGCTCATCCGGCCGGATAGCGGGGAGATTTATGTCTTTGGCAACAAGATCGACTACAACAGTCTCCCAAAACTACGCCGGGGTATCGGATATGCGGTACAAGGGACTGGTCTCTTTCCACATTTGAGCGTCGAGAAAAACATCACATTATTAGCTATTCTGGAGAAATGGCAGCCGGAGCGAATCAGGACACGAGTCACGGATCTCATGAATTTGGTCAATCTTCCCCTCTCTTTCTCTGACCGGTATCCTCACGAGCTCAGCGGCGGCGAACAACAACGAGTGGGATTATGCCGCGCGATGATGCTCAATCCCAATATCTTTCTGCTCGATGAAGCCTTTGGGGCTTTAGACCCGATTACTCGCAGTGAAATCCATTGCGAGTTCCTGAAACTGCAAAAATCGCAGGCTCGAACCACCGTTCTGGTCACACACGATCTGCGCGAGGCATTTAAGTTAGCCGATCACATCGTGATTATTAATGAAGGAAAAATTGAGCAGAGCAGCGAGCCCAAGGACATTTTGGAAAATCCGGCTACGCACTTTGTAGAATATTTTGTACATACGCAGTTAGAAGATGATGTGTTTAAACAGCCCCGTGAGACATGAGATGTGAAACGTGAAACGGGCAAAATGACAGCCGGGGTTTACAAAACAATGCAAAAGATGAGAAGTCATACAATAAGTAGTCACACCTTGAAAATGATCTTTCGTGGAAAAGTCCTCATTTGGCTGTGCGCACTCCTCTTGACTTTGAATTGCGCAACAGCTCAGAAGCTCATTATCGGGTCCAAAGCGTTTCCAGAAAGTCACGTTCTCGCTGAAATCATGGCTCAACTTTTAGAAGACCGGGGTTTTGATGTGGAGAGGAAGTTCGGTTTGGGCGGGACGATCATCTGCTATGAAGGTTTGGTAAACGGCGAAATCGATATCTATCCGGAATATTCCGGCACCATCGAACAAGCTATTCTCAAACTAAAAGAGGGTGTTCCCTATCCTGTGCTTCAAGACCTGCTCAAGCACAATCACGATCTGGAGCTGCTCTCCGCATTTGGGTTCAACAACACGTATGCGTTGACGGTGCGCGCTGAATTTGCCGAAGACCTCGATCTGAAAACCATCTCAGACTTGAGTTTGTATCCGGAGTTACGATTTGGTTTGAGCCAAGAATTTCTGGAACGCGGCGACGGCTGGGGACCGTTGGCAAAAAAATACGGTCTCACCGCCATCCCACTCGGCATGGAGCACGCGCTGTCCTATCCGGCATTAGACCAAAACAAGATCGATGTCATGGATGTCTATTCTACAGACGCGGAGATTCAAAGGTACGACTTATTCTTGCTGGAGGATGAGTTGGCGTTTTTCCCGATTTATTTAGCCGCTCCGCTTGTCCGCACGGATCTCAATCCGAAGGCGAAAGCGATTCTCGAAGAATTGGCTGGGAAAATTACGGAACCGGAAATGCAGCGTTTGAACTCACGCGTGGCAATCGACGGGAAAAGTTTTCCCCAAACCGCTCGCGAGTTTCTACGCACTGAAGGCTTACTTGAAAATTCAGATTCCACCGTTTCGGAAAGGAAATGGCAGATTCTCGGCCTACGCACCCTGACCCATTTGAAGCTGGTGACGATTGCCTTGATCGCAGCCATGCTGGTCGCCATTCCTCTGGGCATTTGGATCTACAAGTCACCGAAGATCGCCATGCCGGTACTCTATTTCACCGGATTGCTGCAAACCATTCCGGCTATCGCTCTGCTGGCGTTCATGATTGCTCCTTTTGGAATCGGTTTGGCGCCGGCGCTGATCGCGTTGTTCTTATATGCGTTGTTACCCATTTTACGAAACACGGTCACCGCCTTGAACACGATCGATCCGGTTTTGAGGAAAGTATCCGTCGGCATGGGGTTGACCTCGTGGCAACGGCTGCGCACTATCGAAATTCCATTGGCGATGTCCAATATTCTTGCTGGAATTCGTACCTCTGCCGTCATCAGCGTGGGGACGGCGACGTTAGCGGCGTTCATCGGGGCAGGAGGCCTGGGCCAGTACATCTTTACCGGGGTGACGCTCAACGATCCGGTGATGATCATGTGGGGCGCCATTCCGGCCGCCATTTTAGCAATTGGTGTCGAGTTAGGATTTGAGGCGTTAGAGCGGGCCTGGGTGCCGAAGCATTTGCAGCAACGGGAAGTTTAGAGAGTATTGACCGAAAACTCCCAAAAGCGCGATTCTAAACTCCTTAAGAAGACGACTGTTCAACCAGATCTCCTTTTGAACGGCAATACATTTTACAAAGTGATGCTCAGTCGTCCCCACACACTGAGCGGCGACCATACATCCGGCCGGGCCTCAGAAAAACCTGAGATGTAAAACCGGATTCTGGACCTTTCACAAAATCACCCAATCACTCTCAAAGAATTGACCATGATTATCAGTGTTTTCCACTAATTCTTTTTAGCAATAGATAATGTTTTGTGCGGAAAAGCTGTGGGAGACAAAAAAAGTGCCTGGCGGAATCTGAACCGTCTGGCTGGTCGCGCAAATAGGTCTGGAACGACTCGACTGTATTCGTCTCTTGTGCACCTCGTGGGATAAATTGAATTTATTCAG
>JBHHWX010000722.1:0-2867 GCA_046756745.1 bacterium
CCCATCAATATATTCTATCACAATGAACATCTCGTCATCGACCTCTTCGATAGCATGAATCGTTGCGATATTAGGATGATTCAGGGCAGCAGCAGCTTTGGCTTCGATCTCGAATCGCTTGCACTCGTCGGCGTTGGCAGCGATGTGTTTCGGCAGGAATTTTATGGCGACGTCACGGTCGAGTTTGGTGTCGCGGGCTTTGTAGACGACGCCCATGCCGCCTTCGCCGAGCTTTTCAAGTATTTTGTAGTGAAGAATTGTCTGACCTATCATATTAATCCTCCTTCTCCACATCCATGACCCAGATATCGCCCGTATGATCGCGCCACGTGAAGTAGAAATAGCTGCCGTCTGTTGCGAAATTTCTGCCTAATCGACCTTGCCGGCCGCTAAAGTCCGTTAATTGCCTGAGCGAACCGTTATCAACCGACAAGCTCCATATATTGATCGCACTATCTTTGTTTCCGAGAAAATAGATGTGCTTGTTATCAGACGACCAGCGCAGGTCGTCCTGTCTTACTTCTACCCCGGGAGTTGTCAGCAACCGGGGCTCACCGCCCGCAATTGGGAAACGGTGCAGGCGGCTGCGATCTGAAGAAACGAGCGATTTGCCATCCGGCCACCATAGCGGGTAAAACAGTAGCCCATGTGTTGTGACTTGCCTGGCGTCGCCTCCCTGTGCCGGGACAATCCACAAGCTCAGGTTACTCGTGCTATCCGTGGAATGGAATGCAATTGTTTGGCCATCCGGAGACCATCTTGGCCAGGACTTCTCAAACGGATAATTCGTAATCTGTTTAGCGGGGCCGCCACTGGCCGGCATGGTCCAGATTTCCGGCCTGCCACTTCGTTCCGATTTAAAAGCAAGCGTTCTGCCATCCGGAGATAAATGGAGATCAAGGTATTTTTCGGTCGTATTCGTGAGCTGATACCGCTCTCCACCGGTCACGGGCATCGACCAGATTTCCGAGTTGCCACTGCGATCAGAGACAAAATAAAGCTGGTCCCCATCCGGCGAAATATCAAGACTGCGAATTCTGGAGGATTCGAAGGTCAGTTGTTGGGCGTTTGCCCATTTCATCGGCGGATCGCCAGGCTGCGGAACGGGAATCCGCCAAAGGTTCTGGGTTCTTTGCTCCCTGGAAAAAGCTATTTTTGTCTGATCCCCGGAAAGCGCCAGACTATGCAAACCGAGCCCAAATGATATTTGCCGCGGACGATCTTCCGGTTTCCGGTCAGGACCCAGCTTGACGTACCAGAGATCGGTTGTGCCACCCCGATCGGAAATAAAATAAAGGCTTCGGCCATCCGGCGCCCAAACCGGGTAAAAGTCCAGGTGGCCATCATTTTCAAGCTGAATAACTGTGCCGTCCGAGATACGAACGATTTTGATTACAGACAACGAAGCCAGCCAATATAGATTGTCTGCGTCTGCGTAAGCGAAGTAGTCCTGGTCGGGCGACCAGCTTAGATAGGTTCTTTCAAATTGCTCGCCGGGTAGCGCGACTTCTTTTTTCTCAAAGGTAGAAAGCGTATGGATTTCAGCCCGGGGCACACCAGTACTGTCTTTTTGGACATGGGCCAATTGGCTGCCATCTGCAGACCAGACAGGATTTGCGCTAAACAGCATTGGGGCAATTCTGCGAGGCGGGCCGCCAATGGCAGGCATCACGAGCATCCTGCCACCATTTAGGTAGGAACGAAATGCAATTTGGCTACCGTCAGGGGACCAACTCGGCCAGGAGCTAAAGCTGTCTATTTCTCTGGTCAGGTTGATCGGTTCACCCCCACTGAGCTGTTTCATCCAAATATCATTCTGCCCGGCTTGGTTTGATCTATAGGCGATTTTGGTGCCATCAGGGGACCAGCTTGGATAGCTCTCAAGACCAATTGCCTGGGTGATTTTTCGCGGGTTGGTCAGACGAATCTGCTTTGGTTCGCTACTTGTCTGCAGGTAGATTAACAAGGCAATAAGAGCAACGAAGGCGATAGCTCCCAGCGCAAACAATCCTGTTTTAGACCTGCTCTGTGTTTTTGCCGCATAACGAGTAGCTTTGTTAGCAGTGGTATCGGAGCGTTGTTGCAAATCGTGCAGCAATTCCTCAGCGCTTTGGTAACGCGCATCCGCGTCTTTTGCCAATGATTTCGCGACAATCGCTTCAAGCTCTGGCAGCACGTCCTCCCGCAATTCGGAAATCGGATTCGGTTCTTCGTTCAAAATCGAATAAATCATCGCCTGCTCATATTCGCCGCGAAAGGGTAGTTGACCAGTGAGCATTTCATAGAGCACCACGCCGAATGACCAAATATCCGTGCGATGGTCAACCGGCTCGCCCCTTGTCTGCTCCGGCGACATGTACGCCGCCGTTCCGAGAGTGGAATGATCCTTCGTCAACTGCGCGCCGCCGCCAATTTTCGCCAGCCCGAAATCCATGATTTTGACCACGCCATCTTCGTCGCTCATAATGTTTGTCGACTTGATATCGCGATGAACGACGTTGTTCTTGTGAGCAGCCCGAAGTCCCGCGGCGATTTGGCTCGCGATGTCAATGGTTTCTTCCAAAGGAAGTGGAGAGCCATTAATGTGCGTATGCAGTTCCTTGCCCGGAATGAATTCCATTACAATGAACATCTCGCCATCGTGCTCTTCGATGGCATGAATCGTAGCAATGTTGGGGTGATTCAGCGCAGCAGCAGCTTGCGCTTCGATTTTAAAGCGTTCGCGCTCATCCGCATTCGAAGCGATGTGCTTGGGCAGGAATTTTATCGCGACGGTACGTTTGAGTTTTGTGTCAGTGGCTTTGTAGACCACGCCCATGCCGCCCTCGCCGAGTTTTTCGAGGATTTTGTAGTGAAGTATGGTTTTA
>JBHHWX010000723.1:0-2867 GCA_046756745.1 bacterium
ATTTCAATTCTGTGGCAGTTCTGATTCTGTGGGCGGGCTTTTTCTTGTCGGTTTGAGGCGTAGCTTCGCTAGATATAGATAAATTCACTTTGATCTTTCAGTTCGACGTTATATATTTAACGTGCCTAATTTTTATTGATTTTGATATGAAATTCTGCTATCATAGTCTATGATTTCTAAAATCTTAAATGCGGTAATCGTCTCCGGCGTCCTTTTTTGTTTTTCCATCAATTCGTATGGTCAAAAAGTAAGAACCCATTACGAAAAATTGAAAAAAATACAAGAGGAGATCAATTCTGTAAAAAAGGTGATCGCTGCTAACAAAGAAAAGGAAAGCTCCTTGACTTTTCTTCTTACGAACTTAGATTTGGACATCGATGTGAAGCACAGCCTGATACAAAAGCTTCGAAAA
Source organism: bacterium (assembly GCA_046756745.1). GTDB lineage: Bacteria > Zhuqueibacterota > Zhuqueibacteria > Oceanimicrobiales > Oceanimicrobiaceae > JBHHWX01. Next base: position 413 of record JBHHWX010000723.1, read on the forward strand.
GAGCAAAAGCAAAAAGAAAAAGAAATTAAGACCATCGAACGACGACTGCACTCAACTGAAAAAGATCTCAAGAAGCTGACCGAGATTATGGGCAAGCGTCTGGTGTATTTTTACAAGTACGGCCGTCTCAAAGATATTGAACTTTTGCTCAGCGCTCATTCCATAAATCAAGGTCTTTTATGGGTTGAGTATCAAAAACGACTCACAGGCAACGATTACCGCAATTATTTAAAAATTAAGAAAAAGAAGGCGAGCATTGCTCAAATTAAGAATTTGTTGACCAAAGAGCTTAAAAAGAAACGAACGCTCATCAAAGAGTTGCTATCCGAAAAAAAGGCTCTTAAGACGAAAAAGAGCCAGCGACAAGCTGTTCTTGCTTCCATCCGGAAGGATACTCAGCTTTTTCGACAACAGCTTGCAGCAAAAGAACGGGCAAGGGCAGAGATGACGCAATTGATTACGAACATCGAGAATACGCCTACTGAAACGCCCTTGCTGCCTCCGAACACCCCATTTGCTGAAATGCAGGGCAGGATGATCTGGCCCACAAAAGGCAAGATCGTGGCAAAGTTTGGCAGATTCAAACATCCGCAGTTAAAAACGGTTACTGAAAATATCGGGATCGATATTGAAGCGAAAATTGGCACGGCGGTTCAGGTAGTCGCCGGCGGGCGTGTCACGCGGATCACCTGGCAGCGCGGGATGGGAAACATCATTATCGTGAAACACTACGGTGGCTTTTACACTGTTTATACGCATTTGAAAGAAATATTAGTCAACGAGGCGCAAAATGTGCAGATGGGGGATGTTATCGGCAATGTCGGCGAATCCGGTTCATTGGAAGGACCCCGTCTCCATTTTGAAGTGTGGAAAGGCACTGAGAAGCTGAATCCGGAAAAGTGGTTAGCGGTCCGGTCCTGACGCTTGTTTTATATTGAGAACCAAAAACCTTGACAAGCAGAGCACGTTTTTCAGCAAATGACATGACTCGTCGGTTTGCGGCGAAGCTTCGGTAGATAGTTATATGGAATCATAAAACAGATGAGATGAAATGAAATATGGCATTCGATAATATTATCGGTCAAAAGCGGGTCAAATCTTTTTTTCAGAAGGCTATGGACCACGGCCGGATTGCTCACGCCTATCTCTTTATAGGCGAGAAAGGGGTTGGAAAAGAAGCGCTGGCGGTTGAGTTTGCTAAAGGCCTGCTGTGCTCGAATGGACTTTCTTGTACGAAACACGATTGCGAGGATTGTTCCAGAATTTCGAAATTAAGTCATCCGGATTTGGTTTTTGTTTTTCCGGCGCCGGCTAAAATGAGCAATGAAGATCGCGTGCGTATCATGGAAAGTATCGTGGCAAACCCGTACAGCCGTCTGGAAGTGTGGGCAAATCCTCTGATTTCCATCGAGCGCATTCGAGAGTTCAGGAGGACTTCTGCCTATAAATCCTTTGAAGGTAGAGGACGGGTGTTGATTATCGCCGACTGTGAGCGTTTGACGACCGAGGCCTCCAATGCGCTTTTGAAAATACTTGAGGAGCCGCCGGAGAAGACGTATTTGATCATGGTCTCCTCGAAACCCAACCTGCTGTTGCCCACCATTATGTCCCGTTGTCAAGAAGTGAAATTCGATTCGTTGACTTTCGATGAAATCGAGCAGGCCTTGCAAGAACGAACTGCGGCTGACAAGAATCAAGCAAGACTCACCGCCAGAATGTGCAGAGGCAGCTACGGTCGTGCTTTACAATTATTAGACGAGAATTTGCAAGAGTTACAAGATCAGGCTCTGGATTTTTTTAGAAAGGGCATTCAAAACCAAGTCATTCAAATCCAATTTGTTGAGGAGCTGATAAACCGTTACCAACGTGATTCAGCGAAAATAAAGGAGCTTCTGAGAATGGTCGTGAATTGGTTTCGCGATGCGATGATCTTTGTAGAAACAGACGGGGAGCAAAAGGATGCCCTCATCAATATCGAGCAGGTTGAAGTTTTCAGGAATTTTGCAAAAAACTTTCCCAATGCCGATTTATACAGTTCGATATTCGAATTAGAAAAATCATTGCAGCAGATCGAACGCAATGCGCATATTAATCTGGTACTCATTGTTCTGCTCAACAAATTGCGAAGACACTTGACGGCGAAAGCCACACCCAAACAGGATTAGAGATGAGTCCGTTCTTGGACTGAAAACACGGTTACTCAGAGATGGAATTGAACGTGTCGTCAACGACTTGCAAGAGTAAATTAAAAAACTCTGCGTATCTCTGCGAACTTTCCTTCTCTGCGTTAAGAAAAGATTTGTATTACAGAAGAACTTTTTGTGTTGGGTGATATTGGTAGTGTAAAATGTTCAATGATGAAGGAGATAATGCATGGAAAGAAATATCCTCGAGGTAAAATTTAAGGGACAGCGCAGAGTCGTTTTTGAAAACCCTCAACAATTCCCGTTTAAGG
>JBHHWX010000724.1:0-2856 GCA_046756745.1 bacterium
CCTTAGAAAGAGGTGAAGACTGGGCTAAGCGCCTAAAAGAAATCGAATTACTACTCAAGACTGACAGAAACGAATACTTTGCCTACTCATTTCCTACAACTAGAGAAACCATACAATTCTTACTTGATCTCCAGGTCGATGTGTCTGACTTACGAGATAAACTGTAATTTCCCTGTTTAACAATTTTTACATTCTAATTCTAAAACAATCGGCGCACTCGACGATCTGCACAAATTTTATTTCGTGTCCACTGTACCGTATGCACGCTGATGCTAGCGTCCGTTCCAAAGCGTCTTCGTTGGCAATGAATGGTCTCCGACACAGAACAGCAACGCCAGCACCACCGTACCCAGACGACCAGAGTATCCGGAAATATTTCTTTTAAGTTGGTTCACGAATGACTATTTAAAAAATCATTCCGTCAGAAATGAACTAGTGCGGATGATTCGGCGGCTTGGCGAGTATAAAGGAAAGCAGGAGATCTTCAAAAGACAGTCGCCAGATGCACTCGAAAACTTTAGACGCGTCACGCTGGTTCAAAGTACCGAGTCTTCTAACCGTCTTGCGCAAATCACGGTCGATCCGACAAGATTCAAAGCCTTGATGGAAGAAAGAACCCAACCCCAAAATAGAAACGAGGCAGAGATCGCCGGCTACCGAGATGACTTAAAAGTTGGGCGCTATATCGGGCTGGAGCGAGTGAAAGGCTGGAAACAAAATTTCACTCATTTCTAGAGGCAGACATGCAAAATGCCTATCTCAACATTGCATAAAACCAATATCTCTTTACAATTCGCCCGTCGACTGACCCTGCACACCCAGTTACTCGACGGCAAAACGAAACTGCCGCAGGGCAAAGAAGGCGTAGCGCAGGCCATCGAAAAATTGGGCTACGTGCAAATCGACCCTTTGGCGGTGATTGAACGCGCTCATCACCACACTCTCTGGACCCGGCAGCCGGATTATGAACGGGAAACGCTGCACGAACTGCAGGCGCAAGACCGGCGCGTGTTTGAATACTGGACACACGCCCTGGCTTATTTACCGATGTCCGATTATCGCTACTGTTTACCGCGTATGCAAAATTTTCACAATTCCAACCCGACGCGATGGGTTGAGTATTATCTCGAAAATTATGGTCCCTTGATGCAACCGGTTCTGGAGCGCATTCGTCAGGAAGGCCCTTTGAGCTCGAAGGATTTTGAGTCGCCGCCGCAAGAAAAACAGAGCACCGGCTGGAGCCTGCCAAAAGAGGCTAAAGGAGCGTTAGAGCTGCTGTTTTGGAAGGGCGATCTCATGGTGAGCGAACGCCGCAACAATCAAAAAATCTACGACCTAACCGAGCGTGTACTTCCGGACGACATCGATACCCGCTATCCGGACGATGATGAGCTCGGCCAGTTTCTGGTGCGCCGCGCGCTTACGGCCTGTGGCCTGGCGCAAGAAAGAGAAATCCAACTTTTTATGCAACCGGAGTCACCGCGAGACTCGCATATTGGGGCAACCAGCAAGGGGGTGATATCGAAATCGCTCTCTGATCTGGTCGAGGCCGGAGAAGTCTTCCAAGTTGAAATCGAGGAAATCGCAAATACCGGTTACTACGCTTTAGCGGATGTCATCAAGAGTGCGGCGAAGTTGAAGACGCCGCCGCCCCAGGTTCACCTGCTCTCTCCTTTCGATAGTTTCATCATTCAGCGTGAACGTATCAAGCAGCTATTCGGATTTGACTACACGCTGGAGGCCTACCTGACCCCGGCTAAAAGAAGGTACGGCTATTATGTCCTGCCGATTCTCTGGAGCGATAATTTCGTGGGCAGACTCGATCCGAAAGCGGACCGCAAGAAAAAAGCACTCCAGATCCGCAATCTGGTTTTTGAGCCGGAGTTCAAGGCATTCGAGGATTTTCTGACGTTGCTCGCTGAGAAGTTGCACGCTTTGGCGCGATTTAATCGGTGCACCAAAATTGAATTGGAGAAGGTCTTGCCAGCCAAAATAAAAACCACGCTGCAGCGATTCATTGACAAGACAAAATAGTCCCACCGGGTTCTTAATCCGTTGGAGGGATTTCCAGCGGATTGAAAAACCCAACTGATAAAAAACTTTTTCACCTTCTTCAAAATGTTTGTCGCCGTTATTTTAGAGTCTGGGCAGAAAGACTATTTTCTTAGCGAAGGCGTCCTCACCGAGCGGGTTCTCTCCCAAATTTGTAATCGAAAGTTGTCGGCTTGTAGTACGGATCTGGGTTTGAGTGAAAACCAAAAAATCCATGAGCCCCACAAGTCACATTCCACTGACTTCGACACATTCCGTTAAGTCCGATCCGTTAAATCCGTGTCATCCGCGTTCTATTTTTTTTGTGCACTTTTTTCAGTCGCTCAGTCAGGCGCCTGGACAGGCATGACCGATGCAAAAGTTTGATCAGATTTCAGACGAAGTTTCCGAGGTCCAGAAAAGAAGTACCTGAATAGTTGTCATTACGAGTCTGCTTTTTAGGCGAGAAACCTGTTATGGCCGCCGGCTCAGTGCATTTACAGATTTCTCACCCCGACAAACAACGTCGGGATTCGAAATGACACTATAGTAGGTTGATTTATAGTAACTTGTAACGCGTTCACACGCAGTTCATGAATTATCCAGGCTAAGCGTTTAAACTAAATTTCTGATGGGGGTTTTGAGATAGTTTTTAAACATGACTCCTCCATTTCGGATTGCAGAATGCGGATTGCGGAGTTATTCCGAATTCCGCACTCCCTATTCTGCATTCGATTCATTCATACCGCAAGCTCTCCACCGGATTCGCCAGCGCTGCTTTGATCGCCTGTGTGCTCACGGTCAGCAGCGCAATCCCCAGCGCCA
>JBHHWX010000725.1:0-2842 GCA_046756745.1 bacterium
TTTTGCTTTGAGAAATGCTTCCTTCGGGGGGAGATAACAGTAGTGCCCTATGATGAAAAACGAGTCTGCTAATCCCGTGTAAGCTAAAGCATGAGTTGGCTCTTTTTCAATGGTCTGATTGAAGAAAGCCATCGCCTGCTGCAGTTCACCCTGATGCCGTTTGTTCCAGAAATAACGCCCCTTCAAATAGAGTTGATAAGCCTCCAGATTTTCCGTGTAACGTTTGATAAGCGGCACTTCTGGTTCACCCACCAGCTTGACTTTCAGAGTGTTGACAATGGTAGAGGCGATGTCATCCTGAATGGCAAACACATCCTCCAATTCGCGGTCGTACTTCTCTGACCAGAGATGGTAGCCGTCCGCCACATTGATAAGCTGGGCGGTGATGCGCAGCCGGTTTGCCGCTTTGCGCACGCTACCTTCGAGGACGTGGTTGACTTTCAATTCTGCCCCAATTTTTTGAATGCTTAGTTCCTTTCCTTTAAATTGAAAAGCAGAGGTGCGCGAAACCACTTGCAATCCCTCAAGCTTCGTAAACGTATCGATGAGATCTTCGGCCATACCATCACAAAAATATTCTTGATCCTTCTCCGGGCTCATGTCCACAAATGGTAGCACCGCAATGGAAGGTGCGGCCTTTTCCTCGGCAGCGGTTTCTTTTGTCGCTTCCGATTCGAGCTCTTTTTTGAGAGAATTCAAATCAGCCAGTAACTCGTCCATCTGCTGGTAGCGTTCCTCCGGCTCCTTTGCCAGAGCCTTTGCAACGATTTGCTGTAAGTTTGCCGGAATCGCGGTCTCTTGCTCAGGTGCTTCATTGAGGATGGAATAAATGACCGCCGCCTCATACTCGCCACGAAAAGGCAGCTCCCCACTGACCATCTCATACAAAACCACGCCCAGCGACCAGATATCCGTGCGGTGGTCCACCGTTACGCCTTGCGCCTGCTCCGGGGACATGTAGGCCACCGTGCCCAAGGTCGTGCCGGTTTTGGTGAGCTGAGTGGCGCCGGTCAGTTTGGCCAGCCCAAAATCGAGGATTTTGACGATGCCGTCCGTGGTGACCATAATATTCGCCGGCTTGATGTCCCGGTGCACGATGCCTTGCTCGTGAGCCTTCGCCAAGCCATGCGCGATTTGGATGACAATCTCGATGGCCTCGGCAACGGGTAGGGGCGAACGGCCGTTCGCCCCTACGGATTCAAGCCGCTGCTTCAGGGTCTCGCCTTGATAGCAGGCCATGGCGATGAACAACTGGCCGTCCTTCGTTTCATCAATTTCGTGGATGGTGCAGATATTCGGATGGTCGAGGGCAGAAGCCGCCTGCGCTTCGAGCATGAAACGCTCCTTGGCTTCGTCATCACGGGTCAAATCCGGCGGCAGGAACTTAAGAGCCACGGTGCGTTTTAGTTTGGTGTCTTTGGCTTTGTACACCACGCCCATGCCGCCTTCGCCGAGCTTTTCGAGAATGCGATAATGTGAAATAGTTTGACCAATCATTTTCGTATCTCCTGCAAATTACATTTTGCTGGACAAGTGCCCCCGCCACCGATTCATCTGCTATCCCATCTTTTTTGAGATTGTATTTGACTTTTTCCAAAGCAAAGATGTATATTGAAAAAATCAAAGCGCCAGTAGTTATCTATCACAGGAAAACCATGATTCCTTCCAGTAGTAAAACGCTCCCAAGCATTGAGGAGGTAAAACGAAAAATCGTGCCAGTCTTGCAGCGCCACCAAATCAAACGCGCTGCCCTCTTCGGCTCCGTTGTTCGAGGTGAAATAAGGGAGGATAGTGACATCGATATCTTGGTTGAGGTCAACAAAAGTCTCAGCCTCCTAGATTTCATTGGCATCAAGCAAGAAATTGAGGACACGCTGGAGCGGCGTGTCGATTTAGTGGAATATGATGCAATAAAACCTATGATCAGGAATACCATCTTAAAAGAACAGGTGATGATTTTATGAGCAGAGATGTTAATCTGTATATTGCCGACATTTTGGAGAGCATACAAAAGATTCGAGAATACACGAGTGCGATCAAAAAAGACGAGTTTTTTGCTAATACCCAGATTCAAGATGCCGTTTTGAGACGGCTTGAAATCATAGGTGAAGCCGTGAAAAGCATACCGGAATCGCTCAGGGGTAACTATCAGGAAGTCCCTTGGAGAAAAATTGCAGGAACGCGAGATATTCTTGTCCATGTTTACTTCGGCGTAAATTTGGAGCGGGTTTGGAACGTAATTGAAAGTGACGACCTTGATAACCTGACCATTGCTCTGGAAAAGATGAAGAACGAATTGAAAAGCGAAAACAGCGAACCTTTTGATCACCAGGAATAGAATTCCAGCTCCGATATTTAGGAGAAAAATTTCCAGTGAAACACACTTGAGCTTAACATCCCTGCCTTTATAAACTACTCCCATTCCACCCCCATCCAGTTTCTCGAGGATTTCATAATGAGAAATTTTTTTGCCAATCATAGTAGTCTTTCTTACTTTTCTTTGTGTCCTGGCTTTTTACCCCGTGAGATAAGTAAGCCTAACATCATTGAAGACCGAAACAATCCTATCAACTGTCGTATCGAAGACGGCCAAAACTTTCTCCTATCTCACGGGGTAAAGACCACGCCCATGCCCCCCCTGCCCGACTTGCTCGATAATTCGATAATGTGAAATTGTCTTTCCTACTAAATCAGCCAACTCCAACCTCCAAAGTAATAACCACGCAAGTCATTAGCAGGCGGGCGCCGTCGAGCTTTTCGAAGATTTTGTAGTGGGAGATGGTTTTGCCGACTATTCCTCCAAACCCATTTTCTTCCAAAAGGCGGTAAACCTCGGATCCGA
>JBHHWX010000726.1:0-2835 GCA_046756745.1 bacterium
TAAAGTCATCGAAAACTTCAAGGCGTCGCGTAAGGCATTCAGAGATGGAGGTAGGAATAATGGCGTCGACATTGTTTGGTCGACTGTTGATGCTTTTGCCCGCGAATATCCAACTCTGCGAGGTCTTCAGCCCGTCGCCATCATGCAATACGATTGGAGCCGGGGCGGCGACGCTATCGTTGTTGATGGGAATCGAATTAAAAGTGTAACGGACCTCAAAGGGAAAACCATTGTCGTTCTCGTAGATAGCCCGAGCTATTACTTCGCTCTGATGGTTTTGCAAGAAGCGGGGTTGAATCGAAGCGACGTCCAATGGCGCTACGCGAAGTCAGCGCTTCAAGCCGCTAACTATTTTAAGACGGGTAAAACCGATGCCATGGTTAGCTGGAGCCCGGATGTTTACATCGCGGCCAAAGACCGGCCAGGGGGCAAAATTTTGATGTCTACGCGGGCGTCAAGAATCTCTTGGTCGATGAATATCATATAGCTCAGGATAGATTAAAGGTAAAAGGCAATGGTTGGGATAATGCCATTGCCAGCAATAACAGCGAAAAGGGATGAAATAATAACAACCGAATTGATATTGTTATCAAGCGCCCTGCTCGAGTTACCTCAAAATAGCAGTCGTCTGGAAACGGACATTTTATTGTGAACCTTAAATCAAATTCGATGAGAAGGAACATGAAAAAAAGAATATTCGAAATTCGACACCCGATAAGCAAAAGATGGAAGCTGTCCCTAACCGCTGGCGTCGCCCTATCCATGGTGACTATCTGGAGCCTGTTAAGCTACACCGGTACAATTACTCCTTTAATATTGCCTGAACCTCACTCCGTACTCAAGGCATTTTGGGTTCTTTTTACTGAACGGGACTTGGCGTTGAATATTGCGGCGAGTTTTGGACGAATTTTCGGCGGTTTTATCTTGGCCGTGATGGTCGCACTGCCGGTCGGTATCTTGATGGGCGCCTATCCGGTGATAAGAAATGCCATTCAACCGTTTTCCGGGCCTTTGCGGTATTTACCGATCGCTGCTCTCATCCCATTGTTCATCGTGTGGTTTGGGCTGGGAGAATTAATGAAAGTCCTCTTTTTGTTTGTCGGCATTGTGGTCTATTTACTGCCATTAGTGGTGGAGGCTGTTGAAGATGTGGATAATGTCTTTCTGGAGACAGCCTATACCCTCAAGGCCAACCGCTGGCAAACCATTCGCCATGTCCTTATCCCGGGAGCCTCACCTCTCATTTTTGAGGCCATGCGTGTGATGAACGGCATCGGGTGGACTTACGTCATCCTGGCAGAAATTATCAATGCTCCTTATGGCCTGGGGCACTTAATCATTATCGCACAAAAACGATCTCACACCGACCAGATTTTTGCCGGCATTATTATCATACTCGTCATCGGCTTTGTTTCAGATCGTTTAATCGCAAAATATAATGCGAGAAAGTTTGCCTGGAAAGAGGCTGCTGGGAAATAATAAATGACGTTGTCGAAAAACTCTGTCAGGGTTATTGTTATGAACTCTATATAGACATCTCATTTTACTATTTACAGACATTTTTCGAAGATTCTAACCCTGACAGAGTTAATAAATCAACAGAATCCTAAATGCCTGCACTCAGGTCGTACAAAAAAAGGACAAGGCAATGCTCGAAAACCAAACTGCTGATAGTATTATCTATCGGAAGGAAAAGCTCAATAGTCAGGCTCGTGAAATTATTACCTTTGAGAAAGTGTCAAGACAGTTTAAGAGGAATAATGAGCCACCGGTTTACGCTTTAAATAATCTGAGTTTCAACGTTAAGGAACATGAGATTGTTTCTTTTGTCGGGCCGTCGGGGTGTGGAAAGACAACGGTATTACGCATTCTGTCCGGCTTGGACCAGCAATCTGAAGGCGATGTAAAAATAGGAGGACAACCGGTACAAATCGGCATGTGCGGCATGGTGTTCCAAAGTTACAGCTCCTTCCCTTGGCTGACCGTTATTGAAAATGTTTCTTTTGGTCTCAAGATTCAAAATAAAGAGACTAAAGAAAAGAAGGAAATAGAGGATATTGCACTCAAGTACATCGAATTAGTCGGGTTAAGCGGTTTTGAAAAGCGCTATCCCAAAGAACTGAGCGGGGGGCAAAAGCAGCGGGTTGCCATCGCGCGCTCTTTAGCTGTAGAAAATGAAATTCTTTTGATGGATGAACCGTTTGGCGCGTTAGACATTAAAATACGATCTGAGATGCAAGAATTTTTATTAGAGATTTGGCGGAAACTCAATCGAACCATTATATTGGTGACGCATGACATTCAGGAAGCCATTTATTTACCCAATAGAATTTTTGTGTTCTCAAAACCGTCACAAAATTCAAAGGGGACGAATCGCGAAAATCAAATTAGAGAAATTGCAATCAGGCAAGAAATTAAAGAACGCAATCCTAAGTGGAAAAACAGTCATGAGTTTGAGACTTACGAGAAACAGTTAAAGGAATTACAATTTCAATAATTATCTATCGCGGCGAAGCCTCGCGCAAAGCATCGGATTTACACGGCTCTGACTTTGGTAAAACAAGGAAACTTGGGTTGAAAGAAATTGATTTTTTTAGGCACGGTTTAAATTAGATGAGTAATCCACCAATTCATGCACCCGCCAAAAGGGCTGTGAGATTTTTGAGTTCGTTTGCACCCTCTCAAAGTTTATCTTTGATTCTCATACGTCTGCCATAATCCTTTTTGCGGGTGATGAATAGATTATTTACCCAAAAAATAAAGTTGTGAAAGCCATGGAAGATGAGTTTACGCCTAAAAGGCTCAAAGACAAATATGTACTTCAGGAGATGCTCG
>JBHHWX010000727.1:0-2833 GCA_046756745.1 bacterium
TTTATTGACTTTTTGATTTGATATTGAGTATTTTGATTAATCTTATCCCGAAACTGTACAATCACTGGTTCTTCCCTCGCTTCGCTTCGGGCAGAACCAGGCACTCGAACGGATGCCCCCTGCGGGGGCGACCGCTCAGCGCCGCATTATACTTAATGGGTTTGTGTATAAAATAAGGCTTAAACTCTGATGATTGGCAAAACTATCTCACATTACGAAATCATCGAAAAGCTCGGGAGCGGCGGCATGGGAGAAGTCTACCTCGCTAAGGATACCGAATTAGACCGCAAAGTCGCTCTCAAATTCCTGCCACCCCAGTACACCGAAGATCCCAATACGAGCGCCCACTTTAAGCGTGAAGCCAGGGCAGCAGCGGCTCTAAACCATCCCAATATCATTACCATTCATGAAATTGGCGAGCACAGGGGTAAAGCGTTCATTGCCATGGAGTACGTTGAAGGTCAATCCCTAAAAGACCTTGTAGGAACACATCGCGATGCGCCCATGAAGACGAATAAAATCATCGACATCGCTAGCCAAATTTGCGAAGGCCTGGGTGAAGCGCACCAGGCCGGTATCGAACACCGCGATATCAAACCCGACAACATTCTCATAGATTCAAAAGGCCGGGTGAAAATCGCCGATTTCGGGCTGGCGAAAGCCCGCGGCCGAACCAAACTGACCGAAGAAGGCTCAACAATGGGCACCCTCGATTACATGTCTCCAGAGCAGGTCAGCGGTGCCGATGTTGACCAACGCTCGGATATCTGGTCATTCGCAGTGGTGTTTTACGAGATGATTACCGGCCGAAAGCCTTTTGAAGGGGACTACGATGTCGCGGTCTCTTACGCGATTGTGCACGAGGAGCCCGAACCGCTGGCGCGCTACAAAAGCGGCGTTTCCGAGAGTTTGCAGGGCATTGTAGACAAGGCTTTGGACAAAGAGCGCGACACGCGCTACCAGAGTATAACAGATCTGCTGACGGATTTGAAGCGGGAAAGAAAGAGTGGTTCCCAACTTCTACAACCAACTGTGATGGTCAAGAAAAGAAAGACTCGGCAGATAACTACACTGTCTGCTGCTGGTGTCGTGTTTGCAATCTTGCTCTTCTTTCTGTTCTTCGATCGTCCTTCAAGAAAGGACCGACTTCCAGCCACCCATCAACAGCTAACTTTTGAGGGTAAGGCCTACTTTCCAGCTTTATCGCGGGACGGGCAGTTCATCGCATATTTGTTACAGAAGGAATCCGGTACGAGTCTGATGGTAAAAGATAAAGCTGGCGGCCGCTCGCTGGAAGTTTTCAAGGGTAATATAACAGAACCCGCTTTTTTACGTTGGTCTCCGGATGCAACACAGTTGCTTTTTTCTGTTAGGATTGGCCGAACAGATCAGGTTTATGTTATCCCCAGGCTTGGGGGCGAGGCTCGCCGTTTACCTGTAAAAACCCGGGTATGCTGGTCTGCCGATGGTTCTCAAATTGTTAATTCTTATATTCAGCAAAAAAAGATCTGGTTTACAGATAAGACCACGGGCGAGGAAAGCTCAATATCATTGAGTGGAGATTTCATTGGAATTACGGATATCGACGCGTCACCTTTGAACGACCGTCTTTTATTCTTAACCGCAAATCAAAGACTCAGAGCCATATGGACCATCAAGACGGATGGAAGTCAACAACAGAAAGTCATCGAGGAAAACACGGGGCTTTTTTCACCTCGGTGGTCTTTGGATGGCCAATCGATCTATTATTTGCGGGAAAATCAGCAAACCGAAGACTTGATCAAGATCAAAATCTCACCTTCGAGCGGAAAAGCCGAAGCGCCTCCGGAGTTCTTACAAACGGGTATTCAAACCGGAAGAGGGTTCGCGTTGTCCGGTGACAATAAGCAATTAATTTATGCGCGCGGACTGAATTATTCGAATCTTTGGCTGGTTAGTCTTAATGGTAAAAAAGGCAATAAAGGTGTTCAGTCAAAAAGGCTGACGACTGGGACTGCCCTTAAGATCGGGCCACGCATCTCCCCGGATGAAAAGACCGTCGCTTTCATCGTTGGCGATCGGGTGCAGTCCAACATCTTTATCATGCCCATAGAGGGCGGTGAAATGCGGCAAATCACCTTTTCAAATTCCTACAAGGGTAGCTTGGCCTGGAGTCAGGATGGCCAGGAAATCGCCTTTGGCGCCACAAAGGGAGGTAAAACCAAAGTCTGGAAAGTAGCATCTACTGGAGGGACGCCTCGTGTTTTTGAAAACAGTGAGTTAAGTCAGAACACCTATCAACTTGAGTGGGCGCCCGGTTCGAGTATCGTATATCATCGGCCAGGGAATCGCAATTTTCATTTTCTTGATCCAGTCACCGAGGAAGAAAAACCGCTCGACCCGACCAATTCAATTGGATGGATCTTTAGACCGTCTTACTCTCCCGGTGGCAAGAAGCTCGCCACTATGGTAAATACGGAAGGTGGTAAAAGGCTTGCTATGTTTTCCCTTGGAGACTCTTCCTATGTTTCCGTACAAATGGGTTATCTGTATCCGATACAATGGTCAGCGGATGGAAATAACATTTACACCCTCGATCTCTCGAAAAACCCTAATGAAATATTGGTAGTGCCGTCTAACGGAAGGAATTCAAAGACTTTGGTGACCATGCCATTGAAAAACGATGGTGATGATATGAGCATGACTTCCGATGGTAAACGAATTGTTTGTCCTGTTAATGAGCTGCTGTCGGATATCTGGCTGATGGAGAATTTTGACCCAGAGGTGAAATGACGGCGTATAACAAACAAATTCACCCGACAGTGAACCTTCCCTAGAAAAGTGGACACCTTTT
>JBHHWX010000728.1:0-2824 GCA_046756745.1 bacterium
TGATAATTATTTACAGTTGGTTAAGGCAATTCCGCGAAGTGAGAAATGTTAGTAACAAAGTTTGTAACAAAAAAGCAAGATTTTTTAGCTATTCCCGACTCTGGCAAAAACAACATTCATTGTTTGTTTAGACTAAACTTGATTTAAACCACGCCAATCGGGTCCAAGAATGAATCGAGAAAACGAATGCAGGCTGGCATAGTGTAATCGTGGTTTTGTATTTGAGCCAGTCAAACCAAAGCCGGGTATATTCATCCGGATGATGCGGAAGGAATCGCTACGCTGGTCAACCCAACCATCCCAGGTATGAAGTGACGACCGGAGCTGTTTTGAATTTTATATCTTGAATTTGATCCAGTTTTATTTTACTTTTGGAAGATTAGGATCACCTCATGAAATTACTATAAAATTCTGGCTCCTTTGAGCTTTAATTCATCAAGAGTGCGTTCAAGCATAGTGTCACAGAATGAAATAAAATGAACAAAAAAGTTCCATCCCAATTGCCCGAGTTTCATACTGATGAAAAAATCGCTGTGTTTATGGAACAATATGACGGGTTTGAGTTGGTGGAAGCTGGCCTTGCTACCCTTGCTACCCTTGTGCCAACACCTCATTACGTTCGCAAACCCTATAGTGAGAAAACACTTCTTAAAGATAAGAAAGTTCAAATCGCTTTTAGAAATGAAAAATCCCTTCAAAAAGCTTTTTCAACTCCTTTGTCTTCTAAGCTTGTTTTTTTTGTTATTGATTCAGATATTTCCGGAATCCTGCTTCATATTTCAGGCTCACGGGAAACGACTCATTTTTACGTACCTTATGCAAATATTACTGCTATTAAAATAGTGGATCGTTGAACTTTATGTTAATTCACCTTAACCCGCAAGAATTTATAAACTACCTCAGAGAAAACAACATCATCCGCTTTTATTTCGTTTACGACGAAAAGAATAATCGCGTGATTCCCTCCCACGATTTGTTGCAGCCCATCGCTGAATTCATCCAAAACGACCGCCGCGATTTTATGCAGCATGAGGGCTTATTCTTTCAGGTCTCAAAAAAACACGACACCTTGCAAGGCGCTTTTGTACACCGGACGGTTCGCGGTCAGGGGGCCGGCGGTGTGCGTTACTGGCAGTACGAAACCCTGCAAGATTACCTGTGCGACGGCCTGCGTTTATCCAAAGGGATGACCCGTAAAAACGCGCTCGCGGGACTCTGGTGGGGCGGCGGCAAGGGCGTCATGGCGCACAATCCGGCCATCGAGAAAAACGACCCGGAAATCCGGGATTCTCTTTACCGGGAGTACGGCGATTTGATGACCTCGATACGCGGCTGCTATGTGACGGCTGAGGATGTGGGGACAAACGTCGATGATATGACCCATATTTTCTCGCAAACGCGCTTTACCACGTGCATGCCCCCCGATTTGGGAGGGAGCGGCAATCCTTCCGTTCCGACCGCGCGCGGCATCGTCTGCGGTATGGAAGCCGCTCTCGCGTTCCTCGACAGGGGGACGCTGCAAGGGAAAACTGTGGCCGTGCAAGGCATGGGAAACGTCGGCGGACCGCTGCTCGGGTATTTGTTCGAAAAGGGAGTCAAAGAAGTCATCGCACGCGATATTAATCGACAATTGGTGCAAGACCTGAAAAAGCAATTCGCTGATAAAAATCTCGATGCACAGGCGGTTGCGCGTGACGATGTTTCCATCCTCGAAGCAGAATGCGATATTCTCGCCCCATGCGCCACCGGAGCTATTTTAAACCAAAGAACGATTCCGAATATCAAAGCCCGAATTATCTGCGGCGCCGCCAACAATCAGCTCGAGGACTCAGAGAGGGACGATCGTCTCCTGCACGAACGCGGCATCCTTTACGTGCCGGATTTCCTGACCAACCGCATGGGCATTGTCAATTGTGCTGACGAGCAGTACGGCTATGTTAACAACGATCCCGCTTTTGAAAAACATCTCTCGCGTGATTGGGAACACTCCATCCACCAGACCACGCTGCGAGTTTTTCAGGAATCACGCGCGACCGGCGACCCGCCGGCAAAAGTGGCGATCCGGCTTGCGGATGAGCTTTCTTTGCAGCCGCATCCGATTTTTGGGCATCGCGGTAAACAAATTATCGATTCGCTGGTGGCGGATGGCTGGCATAAATTAACCTTCTAAATGATATTGAGAACCGAAAATCAAGGTCACAAAATTGAACTGCCACAAAAATAAATTTTCTAATGGTTTCGTTTTGTGAGATTTCATTTTTGTGGCCTAAACTTTTTTTGCAAAAAATGCAAAAGTTCACCGATAGTACTACAAGATTTGTTGGTTAAAACATTAAAGTATTAATATATAACACGTTAAGAAGTTGTCGACGAAAAAACAAGTTCTAAACGCAGAGTACGCAAAGGACGCAGAGAGAAGCGATTTGCCTTCCAGAAGCCTTCCAGGTCAACGCCTAACTCTCATAATATTAGATGTTCAAGTTTTTCTTTGCGTAACTCAGCGTCCTCGGCGAAATCTGCGGTAATTTTTTTATGAATAGTCAAGCTCTTTCAATTCGTGGCAGTTCTGATTCTGTGGGCGGGCTTTTTCTTGTCGATTTGCCCCGTTGGATACTTTTGTGGAGATATTTATTTAATGTTTTTCCTGTTCAGACTGAACTGAAGTGAAACCTGAATAAGTCCAATTTATCCCACGGGGTTTGAGGCGAAGTCCCCTTATTGACAATACTTCTATAAATTGCTCAAGTCAAATTAGGCTGCTAACCTCTACCCGCCGCCAGCTTGCGAGCGTGGTCTGAGCGCATCAGCCGCCACATTGCCCAGA
>JBHHWX010000729.1:0-2823 GCA_046756745.1 bacterium
ATTATCTCAGAATTTTAAAGAGACGAAAATGGTATTTTGTCTTGCCGTTTTTTGTTATTCTTCCCCTGGGCTTTTTGAAAATCGTCACGACCATCCCTTTGTATGAATCTTCTTGCACGGTTCAAATCATTCCCAGCCGGCTGCTTAGTTCCAATCTTCAGCGAGTGGTTCCGGGCGTGATCGGCCGCGAAAGAGTGGATGCGCTCAAAAAGCAAATTTTGAGCGCCGAGTATCTTCTGCAATTGGTCAATATCTTAGATCTCAAGCGTAATGAGAAAATACAGGAACAGGCGCGAAAAATTCATGATAAGATGCAGGACAAACCCTTTGATGAAATCATCGAGTTTTTGCTCATTGACCTGCTGCGTGAATTGATAACCATTCGACAATACTCTTATGACATCATCGAGATCAAAGTAAAAGCCAACACTCCGGAATTGTCCTATCTGATGGTGGAGACCCTCACTAAAATTTTTATTGACGAATCGCTGCGGGATGAAATGGGGAGCGTACAAAGTACTTTGCGATTCAATGATGAGCAGATTACAATCTTCAAAGAAAAGTTGGGGAAAGCCGAGCGCCGGCTTGAACAATACAAGAAGGGCCTTATTTCAACGGAAGTGGATAACCGGTCTTTATCAAGGGAGTCCTTGGATCGAATCCGGGAAGCCATGTTGGCTATTGATATCACCGTAAAAGAAAAAAAAGATTATCTAAATTTCATTACGGGCCAGTTCAATGATAAAGTTGCGGGGCGAAATCCTTCAGCTACATTGCCTCCCTCAACGCCGCCGTTTACATTAACCATTCAAACAATTCAGAATAGCATCAATGAAAAGATCGACCGGATGGCAATTCACATGGAGCGGTATTCATGGAAAAGCGCACAAGTTATCAAGGTCAATCGTGATATCCAGAGGCTTCGAGATAGCATAAAGAATGAAATGGAAAGATTGTTTGCTGTGATGTATCCCAATACCGATGCTCGGATATTAGAGTTGTCGTTAGACCGGTCCATAACCGAGTATGACTTGAATATCCTAAACAGGAAAAAGAATGAATTGACCAAGGTTTTAGAAAAATTCAAAAGAAAGGCAATCCAAAATCCATCTAGAGAATTAGCTTTAGCGAAATTAGAGGAAGAGGTCGCAATTAACCGCAGAATATATAATATGTTTTTGGAGCAGAACCAGGGTGCGCAGATTGAAGAGTCCATGCAACGGGCGGACGCCTCGAGTCGATTCAAAATAATTGAGCCGCCTCTTAAACCTTTGGAACCGGTCAATGCCGGTTATAAGATGATCTTGTTTATGTCCATTATTATCGGAACAGGCCTCGGCGCCGGGACGATCTATTTGCGGGAATATCTTGATAAATCGATTCGAACCGTTCAAGAAGCTGAACTGTTTTTTGAAATGCCTGTTCTCGGTGTATTACCTTATTTGAGCGAAGAGCAGGTTGTCACGATTCAGCAGAAAAAATGGAAAGTTTATGCTGTATTCTTCTGCATACTCGTGGTCAGCGCAGCCCTGATAATCTTTTATCTTCTCCAAGGAAGTGAATAAGCATTTGAGCGAAATGGAAAAGTTTCTTCCGAACCAGTTCAAACCTGAAAACCCAAGAAACCGTTTCGACGGGAAAGGGTATCATTCGGATAACGCGGGAAATGCTGAGATAGGGCGCCTGATAGCGAAACTGGATACTTTGTGTAATGGCAGTCTGCAGCAAATCGTGTTAATAACCAGCGCTATTTTAGGTGAGGGGAAAAGCACGGTGGCATCCCGCCTGGCTCGATCCTCGGCCCGTAATAGAAAAAATCCTACTTTACTCATCGATTTCGATCTGCGGCGCCCGAGATTGCATCAATTGTTTGGTGTTCGCAAGAGACAAGGACTTGTCGATATCTTTGACGGCCGAATCCCTCTAAGAGACTGTATCAAGAGGACTTCTATTCCCGGTTTGATGCTTCTCACCAGTGGAAGATTAAGAAAAGAAACGCCTATTGAACTCTTAACTGCAGATAAAATAAAAACATTTTTTTCGGAAGTCCGAAATTCTTTTGACAACGTTATTGTGGATTCTCCGCCCATCATTCCTGTAAGCGATCCCCTTATCTTAGGGAAAATAGTTGACAATGTGATTCTCGTCGTAAAGGCCGGCGTCACCTCAAGGCATATCGTCAAGCGGGCAATTGATATGTTCCTGGATGTGAAGGTGAGCATCAGCGGGATCGTTTTGAACAATATGGATAATGTGCTGCCTTATTATTACGACTCGAACTATTATGGGTACAAATATTATGAGAAAGCAGAGACTGGATCGGATTTATGATTGATAATTCAGAAAACATGTGAGAGGAGGTGCGATGGCTGATATTCCTGTGATAAAAAGTCGCTCATTTGAACGTAATCCCACTGAGATGATACCGTTTTGTCGACATTCTATTGATGAAACCGAAATCGCCTCTGTTGTTGAAACGTTAAGATCCGATTGGATTACCACCGGACCAAAAACGAAATTATTTGAGAACGATTTTCAAGATTATGTCAATTCACGGTTTGCAATCGCAGTCAGCTCTTGTACGGCAGGTTTGCATCTAGCTTTGGCCGCGGCCAATATAGGTAAAGGTGATGAGGTAATCACCACCCCTTATACTTTTGCATCAACAGCGTCCGTGGTCATTCATGTAGGAGCCCGCCCGGTGTTTGTAGATATTGAGCAGGATGGATTTAGTATCGATGTTAATTTGATCGAAAAAGCCATTACACCTAAGACCCGTGCGATTATTCCGGTTCATTTCGCGGGAGAGCCGTGCAGGATGGA
>JBHHWX010000730.1:0-2818 GCA_046756745.1 bacterium
AGCGTTCACAGAACGCTGAAATTTGAAACTTGAAATTCGGCAGCAAATGCCAATACCATCTGTACACTTTATTTTCAAAGTACATTTAGCTTTTACGGTTTTCAAGCATGAGGCCGCGTAGGAATTCATTGCTCACCCAAGAATCCATGAGATATTGGTAATGAATCGATAAAAAATATTTTTAAAAAAGGTGCCCCCAAACTGGTATCTCTTTAATATTGGGTTTACGTTTATGTATGAAAGAAAAATTAATCATACGCAAACGAGTACTGGAAGAATCCGATATCGCTCTGATAAAAGAACTCATTATCAATGAAGGCTCTAAAGGTCGCACTTATATCTCGAAACGTTTATGCAAATATTGGGACTGGCGTCAGGCAAATGGTCGTTACCGTGAGATAACATGCCGTGAGCTGTTGCGTAAATTAGATTCTCTGGGAATAATTTCACTTCCTCCGATGCTGAATCCGGCAAGGCGTCCCGGTTATAAGAATATCCCGACAGTTCCGGTCAATCTGAATAAAAAAACACTGGAAGGAGAATTAAAGCCGTTAAAGGGACGTATCGTTTTTCGCCAGGTAAGGGGAACTTCCGAGGAATCGTGCTTTAACGGCTTGATAGAAGGCTATCATTATCTTGGCTATTGTCAGGGAGCAGGAGAACAATTAAAATACCTGGTTTTCCTTGACGGCGACCCGATAGCCTGCATTGGTTTCGGCATATCCGCCTTAAAAGTAGCTTGCCGCGATAAATTTATTGGCTGGAACGCTAAAGAAAAAGACCGCAACCTCCACAAGGTCGTCAACAATAGCCGATTTCTTATTCTTCCATGGGTGCGAATTCCGCATTTGGCTTCATTCATCCTCGGTCGAACTCTAAGGCATATCAATCGGGATTGGATTGACCGATACTGTCGTCCTATTGTGTTAGTGGAAACATTCGTCGATATCGAAAGATTCTCCGGAGTTTGCTATCGTGCATCCAACTGGCGTAATCTTGGCCTGACCACCGGTCGCGGACGCAACGACCGGCACACCCGCCGTGAAAAATCGGTAAAAGCGGTGTTTGTCCGCGAACTTTGTCCGAATTTCAGGGAGGAATGCCATGTGTGATAACTGTACGCCTTGTTTCCCTGAGCTGGAGCATTTTGATGTTAGCCCGAATTATCGGCAATCAGAAAGGCTTTTGGATGAAAATCTCGTTTTGCGAAAAATAAATGAATGTCAGGCAGAAAGAATTGCAGAATTGAAAATAGAAGTTGGCAACCTTAAAAAGCAGATTGCCATTTTATCGAAAAATTCTTCGACTTCCAGTAAACCGCCGTCTTCGGATATCATCAAAGGAAAAGAGAAGAAAAAGGGGCAGAAAGACGGGAGTAAAAAAAAGGGAGCGCAAAAAGGGCACAAGAAACACGAACGCGAATCGTTTTCACCTGATGAAATAGACAACTGGTATTTTTACACGCTTAACGGCTGTCCTGAATGCGGAAACCAATTGGAATTATGTCTGGAAAAAAGCAAAGTGATTCAACAAGTTGAGATCAATGAAGTTCCCGTTGAGATTAGCGAGCATCGGGGATTTGCCTATTGGTGTTGTAAATGCCAAAAGTTTCATTATTCTGACATCCCTGATGACGTGAAAAAAGCCGGATTATGCGGCCCAAGTTTTACTGCTCTGATAGGCTATTTGAAATCGGCCATGCACTGCTCTTTCTCAACAATTCGCAAATATATCCGTGACGTGATGAAAATAAAAATATCCAGGGGCCAGCTTTCCCGGTTGCTCGATAAAGTGGGACGCGCCCTTGAGGTGCCCTATGAGGAATTACTGAAACGCATTCCCTTCGAAAGTAAACTCAATATCGACGAAACTGGGCATAAAGAAAATGGGGACAAATTCTGGACATGGTCTTCAAGGCGGAACTTTACGTGCTGTTTAAAATTGATAAAAGCCGAGGCTCGAAAGTGCTTATCGAAGTTCTAGGCGAAGAATTCGACGGTCTGATCGGATGCGATTATTTTTCCGCTTACAGGAAGTTTATGAAAGACTTCGACATCACAATCCAATTTTGTATCGCTCACTTGATTCGGGATATCCGTTTTCTCTGTACGCTGCCCGATAAAAAAGAGAAAGCCTATGGCGAAAAACTGCTCGCTAAAATTCGGGAAATGTTCAAATTGATTCGTGACAATGAAGACAACCCAAAAGAGTTGATAACCGAAAAATTGAAAGAAATCCAGAACCATATTTTACAAATCGGGATTGAGGAAGTCCCCATGGAATACGGTAAAAACGGAAAGCCTGTGAAATCTAAATCGCGCAATATTGCCAATCGTTTCAAAAAACATGGTGAATCTTTCTTTCAATTTATAACCTCCCCGGAAATTGATCCTACCAATAATATTGCCGAACAAGCCATTCGGTTTGTGGTCATCGATCGTTATGTGACCCAGGGAACAAGAGGTGAAAAAGGCAGACAAAATTGTGAAAGGCTATGGACTGTCTTAGCCACATGCCAATTGCAGGGACGCTCAGCATTCCAATTCATCAAAGCCGCAGTTCAGGCATATATGAATAACAGTTCGTCGCCATCATTGCTCGAACCGGCTTTCCCACCGTAGCTCAAAAAAAATCCAACACTATTTTCAAGATTATCGGGATAGCAATGAATCCCTGCACAATCTCACGCTTGAAAACTATGAAAGATAAATGTACTTTGGGATAAGAAGTGTAAAGGTATTGCTGGCGTTTTATGCCTAATTTCAAATTTCAAATTTCAAGTTTCAGCGTTCTGTGAACGCTTACAAAAATTCTGCTA
>JBHHWX010000731.1:0-2803 GCA_046756745.1 bacterium
AACCAAGGTTTTCCAGCCTTCGCGAATGATTGCGGTTTCATCTATTGGTATCGCTGTCGTCGTATTCATTTTAGTTAAGCATTGCCCTCAGATATTTCATTTATGTTTAAAATTTGGAGAACTGCATTGCGGCTTGGAATATCCCAATCGATTGGTCTTAAACCTTGAAGTACAGCAAGTTTTCGAAGAAGCAGCCTTATTGTTACCAAATGATCTCTATTTAGAAATAATCTTTCTTCAGTATACTCACCCGGTTTTGTAAGAGGCGTCCATGATCCATCTGTTTCCTCTCGAAAATGATCAGAAAAATTTTCGTTACAAAAATCGATAAAACGATAACCTCGGTTGCTCAGGTTTTTCTTCGGCCATGTCTGGCCCTTGTATTGGTTGCAAACGTGACACGAATAATGAATGTTATAAAAGTCGTTAACGAGCATTGCGAACTCCGGGTGCGATTTGGGCCGAAAGTGATCTAATTCGAAATTCGCTTCGCCACCAGCTATGATTTCGTGTAGTAGACAATATGCACAACATTCTTTAAAATCTTCTCGAACGAAAGGTCGATATTTTGTATAGTCTTTCGCTTTCGTTGGAGGTGTCTTACGACGCAGGAAAACAGGCACTTATCCTCCTCATCAATGCTGTTTGTTTGAGTCTTTTGATAATTTGTTTTTTTCTATTGTTAACCGTTGGATAATGGGTTCATAGAACGGCTTTTCCATATTATTCAGCAAGTTTTTTAATTTTTCCAGCTCGGATTGTTCTTCCTCGGTTAAACCTTGCTGAAACTTTTTGTCAACTAATGCTCCATAACGTTCATGAGCCTGGTCTACTGTTTTAATCGAATCAAAATTGATCTTTTGTTCTTCAAAAGATTTTGAGCCGTTTCCTTCTTCAACGGAAATGCGCTTTTTCTCTCGGGAAGCGAGCCAACTTTCGAATGATTGTTTGCTTTCTCTACTCCGTTTTCCCATTAACAATGCTTCCGTATTGATATTAAAGTCAAGCTCAGGCCATTCGATAGTATTGCCATTTCCAAGTAATCGCCAGTTTTTTCGCTCTTTTGATGAACCATAGCCTAAACGTGGATACCACGAAAGCGGCACAGCAATGCTTCGACCGTCAGCAAGATCAACCGATAGCTTTTTATTTTTTATTGTAACTTGAACGGCTAACGGTTCCTCTTCAAGAACTAATGTACTCATGCCAAACCTCTCTTAAATTTTACACCAAACTCCCCCGGTAATGCTCCAGCAACTGCTTCGCCGCACGATAAGGCGAAGTTTTGTTCTGATCCAGTCCGGCGATGTGCCTGGACAAAATCTCTCTCGCTTTCTCGTCCCAGAAATCTTGCTTCAGGCGAAGGCTAACCAGGGCGTGCACGGTTTTGATAAACCGTTCTTTCCTTTTTTTAGCAAGAAGCTCATGTTCATCCAAATGGCTTCTGTGCATCTCAACCTGTCCGAGAATCTTTTCTATTCCTTCATTCCGTATCGCAACCGCTTTCAATACCGGTGGATTCCAATCGTGCGCAGGGCGCAGGTGCAGGATTGCACTCAGCTCTCGCAGCGCGCGATCTGCCCCTTCGCGATCAGCTTTGTTCATCACGAAAATATCGGCGATTTCCATCAACCCTGCTTTCATCGCCTGCACGCTGTCGCCGCTTTCCGGCACCAGCACAACAACGGTCGTATCCGCCGCTTCGACGATGTCCAACTCGCTTTGCCCCACGCCGACAGTCTCGTAAATAACGATATCCTTGCCAAAAGCATCAAGGACGTCAGCGGCCTCTTGTGCTTTTGCAGAGAGCCCGCCAAGTGAACCGCGCGTCGCCATGCTGCGGATGAAAACGCCTTTGTCAAGCGTGTGGTCGTCCATGCGCACACGATCGCCGAGCAAAGCGCCGCCGGTAAACGGGCTGGTCGGATCGACGGCGATGATGCCGACGGTCTTGCCCTGCGCACGGTACATTTTTGTCATCTGGTTGACCAGGGTGCTCTTGCCGGCGCCCGGCGGCCCGGTCATGCCGATGCGGTAAGCGTGGCCGGTTCGTTGGTAGAGCTTATCCCGAATGTCGCCTTCGATCTCGCCGTCGTTTTCGACCAGCGAAATAATGCGCGCCAGCGCCCGGCGCGAGCCGTTGTTGAAGTCCTTAAGGAGATATTTATGTTGTGTATTCATTTCTTACTGATGAATTTCACTTCAGAAAATTCTTCGAAGTCTACATCTTGGGTCCATAAAGTTGCATTGTCATCATCCGCAAAATATTCTAACCAACCGGAGGAGTCAACTAAATTCATATACGGTCTGCCTCCCGTGGAACGGATGTGTCAATACCTTTTAAAAAGCCTCTCATTTCTTTTATACTCTTGAGAGGAATGAATTCCAGTCTGCCGTTGTAATGAATAAGCTGAAATTGTTGGCCTACTTTTATTTCCATTTTTTCTCGAATTATTTTAGGGATAACAACTTGAAATTTAGGGGATACTGTTACTGTAGTCATGGTTAATCCATCCTTTTTAAGTTTGTCATCCTTTAAAGTTATCGATAACCGGCGAGTAAGTCAAGTAGAAATTCTAAGTGTTTTTGTAGGACAAATGCAGGTTAGATAAAAAATTGTATGATCAGCTATACAGACAGAGTTATCAAACAACGAAATCATCAATTGCACTATGAAATTTGACCGGGGTTTTCATTTCGCTATCGATAATTTTTCAGCAAATTGTCTCTCGCAGTTTTATATTGGCAGAATAATTATTCGGCAGAATGATTATTAAAACCATTGTAAATCAGGTTCAAAACA
>JBHHWX010000732.1:0-2796 GCA_046756745.1 bacterium
GGCATGCGCGTGCTCGACACCCCTGACGGCTGCGCCGTCTGTCCCCTCGAGGGGACACTTTGGGTTGGCTCCGAGTGCGTCTCGGAACGTTGCAGGAAACAGTGCAAAAATGTCTCCCTCCGGACAGCCCCAGAGGCTGGCACCCTCTCCCGACACTCAGGCCATCGCTTCATCCGCGAACTCAATAGTTGGAACCGCTATTTCTTTGTATTTCCGCTTTCCTTCATCGATTTCTTGTGTGAGGTGTTTCATACGAGTGGATATTTCCGGGCGGAAATATTTTTCTCCACAACTGGTGCAGACCGATGCCGTTACCTCTCTAAAAACGATCAACCTCTCACCCCACCAAAAACTGTAATCCACGCGTTTCTCGAGCATCTCGTCACTGCCGCAACAATAACATCTGTTCACTCTAATTTTCCTTTTTCCTTCATTGAGTGGGCGTCATCCACTTGGGTAAACGTCGGAAGGCAGCTCTCAATAATCTTTCCGTGCAAAATTGCATGTTCGATGGCCTCGTCTTTTATCATATCTTTGGAGCTTTCCTCTACTGCTCGATTCATCCGGCTCATTTCCCCTCATCTCCCCGCTCCCTGAACGGTCTATCCGGAAACGGTCCCGGGCCCGGCGGTCCGAATCGAGGACGCTGTCGCAGCCGCATCTCTCGAAATTTCATGCGCTGCTCAGGCGTAAGGACAGCTTCGATATCCTCATGTACCTGTCTCATGGCCTTTTGTCTGGTTTCGCGCAATTCGAACCAGTTTTCCCGGCTTTGTTGTGCGGTCAGCAATTCTTCATCAAAGTTCTTCAGGATTTCATCAATTTTCTGTTTTTGAGTTTGATCGAGATCGAGATCATTGGTCAATTGCCTAAGACGCAAAGCGACATCTTCGATTCGCCTTCTATACAATCTGCGGTGACCGTGCGCTAACTCCGTCTTCAATTTGGCGTGTTGTTCTTCTGTGAGAACGGAAGCTAAGTCTTGTTGCAGGGAATCATAAATCGCAAAGATCGCGTCTTGATGTTTTTCATGAATTTCCGACATCTGCTCGAAATGCTTTCTCAAAGCCTTATGCAGCGCTTTCCGTTGTTTTTCCGTCGGCTGCACCACTTTTTCGAAAGCTTTTTGGAAGCGCTGTTGACGACGCATTGTGTCAAACTGCCGCTCTTTTTCTCCGCGAAACACGCCGCTTCCTAACGCTCCGATAACAATTCCTATGATCAGAGTACTGAAAATGATAAATGTCGTTTGCGTCTTAGTGTTCATTGCGTTTCCTCCAAAAGAGGGTCCTCCAATTGCCAGGTTTCGGCGAGAGTATACTGGGGTATGCCAAATACCGAATTCAGGGAACGATGGTTTTCCACAAACAGATGCGTGATGACCAAAAAGAGTATCGCCAGCCCTCCGGCTAGCGCAATTCGACGAAAGATCCACACGAGCGATTCCACAAAATCTTCACCAGCCGTTTTCTCGTGTTTTATTCGATGCATAACCCGCGCAGCGAAAAACGGACGGAACGACCGGGTCGCCTCATCTTTAAGCATCCCCCGCATTTCGGCGAGACGTTTTTGTTCTTCCCGTAATTGCGACGACGCAGAAAGCGCTTGCAACAGCTCCATTTCCTCTTCCTGCGATAGGGGGGCGTCGAATGAACGGTAAAGCAGCTTTAATATCCTTTCGTTCATGCTTCCTCCTTTATCAATGGCGTCAAGGTCTTTATCAACTTCTTTTGGGCGCGGGATAAGCGCGACAACACCGTACCCAGAGGCACCGCTAAAATTTGTGCTGTTTCTTCCGTTGAGTAACCTTCGACCAGCCTCAACACGACCACGGCCCGGAATGCCGGGTGCAGTTTCTGAATCGCTTGTTCAACCAGGCGCTGCCGTTCGTTACGCTCCATGGAGTCGTCCGGATTCATGGTCGCCAAGTTTGTGTTTTCCTCCGGTTTCTGAAAGAGAAGGAGCCTTCTCTTGCGGCGCTTCAGCTCGTTCAGCGACAAGTTAATGGCAATACGGGTAAGATAGGTGCCGAGGGACGACTCCTGCCGGAAGCGATCTAACGCCTTGTAGAAACGTATAAAAACGTCCTGTCCGATATCATCGGCAGCTTGGCACTGTCCCAACATACCGATGACCGTTGCGGCGACTTGCGATTCGTAGCGCTCGACGAGTCGTTCAAAAGCTCGATTGTCGCCCGCTCGCGTTTTATCTATCAGTTCCCGGTCTGTCACCAATCTGCTTTATTTTTCGGTAGTTGCGTTTTCCTCTTCGAGGTTAGACATCTTAATATAGAGGAATATTCCTGCGGATTCAATAAAAATCGGTAACTATCTATTTCCAACGGATAGAAAAACCCAACGGATTTGGCGCCGCTTTGTGAATTTACAGACTTCTCACCCGACAAAAAGCGTCGGGATTCGAAATGACACAAAACCTGATAACGATGGTTCAGGATATTTATCCTGAATGGGTATCTATTCAGGCGTGAGAAGATTCGGAGTGCAAAACTTAGTTTTGCACTGTTTCAATGCAAAACCGCAACGCTAAAGCGTTGCACTCCAATACCAAAAGCTGAATAGTTACCTGAATGGTAAATAAATAGTGTCTGAACGAAAACGACCTTCTCTTCCCGAAGGCCTCCTGGCCGAGGAGAATTCCTGCTTGTCTCGGCGGGGACGCCTTCGCGAAGAGGTTATAAATCGCGCATTTTTCGAGTTTTCGTTCTGACACTAAATAAATTGTAACTAACATTTCTCACTTCGTTTGTGCGTCAGATTAGGTTTTGTAAAAGGCTCG
>JBHHWX010000733.1:0-2782 GCA_046756745.1 bacterium
TGCGGTGCCGAGGGTGGTGTGATCTTTCGTCAACTGCGCCCCACCGCCGATCTTCACCAGCCCGAAGTCCATGATTTTGATTTGGCCTTTGTCGGTGAGCATGATGTTGGCGGATTTGATGTCGCGGTGGGTGACGCCTTTTTCATGGGCGGCTCACCCATTCCCCCCTTTCCTAAAGGGGGGTTAGGGGGGATTTCATGGATAATTTCCCGCAATTCCCGGCCCTCGATGTATTCCATGACGATGAACATCTCATCATCGTGTTCTTCGATGGCAAAAATGGTGGCGATGTTCGGATGATTGAGCGAGGCTGCTGCTTTTGCTTCGCGTTTGAAGCGCTTCTTTTCTTCATCACCAATCGAGGTCAATGAAAGAAATTTCAACGCCACCGTGCGCTCGAGTTTGGTGTCCTCGGCTTTGTAGACGACGCCCATGCCACCTTCGCCGAGTTTTTTAAGAATTTTGTAGTGGAGTATTGTTTTGCCGATCATTCAATATTTTCCAATTTTAAGAAATTTTTTGGGGTGACTATGGGGATTTTCAGGAAAGTCTTCAAATCAAGCAGATGATGATCGCCAGAGACAACGTAATCTACGCCTCCATCTTTTGCGCAGGCTAAAAAAATATTATCGGTCGGGTCTGCCTTTATCACATCTACCCTTGATTTAACTTTTATGCTTTTCGCATAAATACTATAATCAGCTACGATGGGGAGTATCTCTTGTGAGGTAAGTCCAAACTTTGGATAGCCTAAAACCCTGATGAGTTCTTTCCCGATTTCTTCACTGGTCAAAAGCGCGTAGCGACCAGCCTTTACTAAATCCAAAATTTTACGTGGATTGCCTTTCCAGAAATGCGCCGATATGACTGTGTTGGTATCCAGAACAATTTTCTTCAACCTGAGACGCCTCGAGACTCGTGGATGATTTTCTCGATGTCCTCTTCAGTAAACTGACTAAATCCTTTTTCTTGAGCAAGAGACTCCGAGTAAGAATAGACGTCATTTTGATTAATCGGCAATAAGATAACTTCAAATATCTTGCCTTTTTGCTTAGCAATGTTCTCCGGCAAAGACAAATGTCCGTCTTGCAAGACCTTTGCGATAAATTTATTTGCTTCCATCGATTTACTCCTTTTGCTTTTTTCGAGCGCTCGAAATGAACTTTTAAATTTAATGATATTTATCTTGTTTTCCAATAAGTAATCCGATCACTGCTCGTTCTCCTGCATCTTCTTTTTCAGTTCCTCAAACCAGTTGACCACGACATGAATCTGCGCAGCCTCGGAGGTCCCTTCACTCTGAACCATCGCGAAGCGCTGGCCGTCGCGGGTAACGTCATAGTTTCGGTCGTCATAGCGATGTAGATCGTATTCCGCTTCAAACAACAGCTGCGGCGTGCCTGCGCGAAATTCGGGTTCTGCTTGAATAGAAACGGCCATCATTTTATAGCCGTTGCGATAGAACAGCTCCTTCCCATCCCCTCTCCAGGTCGGCTCATTTCCGCCGTCATTGGAAATCAACCAGCGCTTGTCAAGGGCAGGATAGGGCTGCACATAAACCTCCTTCCGCCCTGATTCGTCTGAAACATAAGCCAGCCAGCGGCCGTCGGGAGAAAACATGGGCACCCGTTCAGTAAACCGCGTGTTGATTATCGCCCGCGGATTGCCACCTAGAGGCAGCACCCAGATATCCGATTGCCCCCCAGCATCTGTCCCGTAAAAGACCACCGTCTGCCCATCAGGAGACCAGGAACCTGGATATGTCTGCAATTCGTCCTCCAAGAGCAATTCTGCCTGACCGCTGCCGTCCGCTGCTTTCGAAAATAGCCTCTCATCCTCCGTCTGATCGATGTTGGACCAAAAAGTCAGCCGCTTACCGTCTGGGGTCCAAATGGGTTCACCATTTCTTCCCTCAATGGTAAAGCGCGTTCGAGTACGCCGATCAATATCATATATCCAGAGCACCTGACCCTCACCAAAGGCCACCCGCGTACCATCGGGAGAGATTCGCGGCCATAGATAATTATGGTGTGCCTGCTCCATTAGCGGACTGGCAACGCCTTTGCGGTCCACCCAGACCAGTTTCTTGTTTTCTTTTAAGGCCGGAACGTAGAACAGCGAACCATCATCCGCGACGACTGCTTTTGAAATGTTTTCCAGCACTAAAACTGGCGAGCCTGCAATCTCCAATTTATCAAGATTAAAGGGCACGGCCATCAGTACAGAACTACACCCAACGACCAGATATCGGAACGATTGTCGGCCTCTTCGCCGCGCGCCTGCTCCGGGGACATGTAGGCGGCCGTGCCCAAAGTTGTGCCCAGTTGCGTGAGCTTGCTACGGTTGGCCAATTTCGCCAGACCGAAATCCATAATTTTAACCACGCCTTTGTTCGTGACCATGATGTTGGCGGATTTAATGTCCCGGTGGGTGATGCCTTTTTCATGGGCCGCCCGCAAACCAGCGGCCGTTTGGGTGGCGTAATTGATGGCCTCATCCAGCGGTAGGGGCGAACGGCCGTTCGCCCCTACAAGGATTTCCTCAATGGATTTCCCCTCGATGAATTCCATGGCGATGAAAAGCTGACCGTCTACCTCGTCGATGGCGTAAATGTGGCAAATGTTGGGATAGTTGAGCGAGGCCGCTGCTTTCGCTTCGCGTTTGAAGCGCTTCTTTTCTTCGTCACCAATCGAGGTTAACGAGAGGAATTTCAACGCAACCGTGCGTTCGAGTTTGGTGTCCTCGGCTTTGTAGACGACGCCCATGCCTCCCTGCCCGATTT
>JBHHWX010000734.1:0-2778 GCA_046756745.1 bacterium
GGTTTCAGGAGTGGTGGCCGCCTACCCTGGAAAATCAAATCATCAACAACGAGGGGTTCATTGTTCGAAGCATCAATGACACCGGATCTCTCGGCGCCGAAGCTCACTCGGAACAAGACATTTCCTGTGTTTTCTATGACACGCTGGTGGATCAGTTGTTCACCGGATTGGATTCTGTGGATAACCGCGCGCACAGGCCCCTGAACTTACGTGTGCTTCAAACGACATATGCCTGGGGCTTCGAATTCTCACAGGATTTTGTGATCTTTGACTATCTCATCACAAACATGGGCAAAACCCCAATTGAGGAAGCGTATCTCGGAGTCGAAGTTCGGGGTGGTTTCGAGTATGGAATTGTCGGTGGCTATTTGGACACATTCCCGGCGCTCAACCTGCGGAGAAGCTCCTGCCAGTTTCTTGACACCGTTCAACTATTCTGGTCTGCAGACAACGATGGTGAACCGGTGGGTGATGAGTTTGATCCGAATACAAGTCCAACCGGGGTGTCCGCGATTAAACTGCTCAAAACTCCCGAAGGCGCGACCAAACTGATTTACAACTGGTGGGATGATAACAGTCCGGCGCAGGATTGGGGTCCGCGCAGGCGGGGAACACCTGATAGGCCGTTCCGCAGCTTCGGCCAGCGGCTAGGCACTCCTCTGGGTGACCGAAATCGATACTATGTGATGTCGACAGAAGAATTTGATTATGATCAGATGTTCACCGCGTTGGACCATACCGGGGAAGGATGGTTACCACCTCCGGCGCAGGCAGTGGCGCTGGCGACGGGACCTAGTTGCGGAAATCACAATCACCACTGGCACATGATAACTGTTGGGCCGGTGACCATTCCACCCGGAGGAAGTGTTCCGCTGGTTTTTGCCTACGTCATGGGTTCCGAGTTTCACCAAGATCCAACGAAGGTATTTGACCCTTTCAATCCAAAGGAATTTTACAAAGATTTCCATTTCAAGAATCTCTCTCAGAATGCCACCTGGGCGTCATGGGTCTACGACAACCCCGGAATTGACACCGACGAAGACGGGTATCGCGGCGAGTTTCGCCTTTGCGTGGGTGATTCTACTCTGATAGTCGACACAACTATTCTGGTCGATACATTTCAGATTCCTCCGGAGACAACCCTGATTATCGACTCAATGTATGATGCCCTCGCGGCCGAGACGCTCTATTACACTGGCGACGGTGTGCCCGATATCCGCGCCGCATCGCCTCCCCCGGCGCCTGTTGTCAGGTTCACCCCTACACACGGTGAGATAAAAATCGAATGGAATGGATTGCGTTCCGAAACGACGCCGGACGTATTCACCGATCAGATTGACTTCGAAGGTTATCGGGTTTACCTCGGGCTTGATCGAACCAGCGCCGATATGACTTTGCAGCGCTCGTACGATATTGAAGACTTTACACAATTTTACTTTGAAGACGGTCCGGGGGATGACGACTGGGCGGTGCTACGTCCACCGTTCTCCTTGAGGGAAGTTCAAGACGCGTATGCTAACGGAAGCCGTGACTATAACCCGCTCGTAAATGGAATCGACAATCCCCTCAGAGTGGGGGATTCGTTGTTCTATTTCGTGTCACAAGACTGGAATCAATTCGACCTGACGGATCCTCTGGGTATTCAAAAGACATTTCCGAATGATCCTCCACCTCATACGCTATCTATAGATTCCGCATTCACCACTGATACATTCCTGGTAAACAATATCACCGGCGACACGACATTTTATCCTGGAGGGGAGCTTACTCCTGACGGGAAGTTCTTCAAATTCTACGAGTACAATTACACTATCCGTGGTTTACTTCCTTCGCAGAAATATTTCGCTTCGGTGACCGCCTTTGACTATGGCTCACAGGAGGCGAATCTGCCGTTTCTCGAAACTAATCCCGTAACTTCGGCAATTGAGATGTTTGCCCTCGACCGTGTCGAACAAAATGCGCCGGAAAGGTTGGATGTCATTGTCTATCCGAACCCGTATAGAGGTGACGGCTCTTACCGGAGATTGGGATTCGAAGGGCGCGGAGATGAAGATCTGCCGGATGAGCGTGTCAGGGCAGTGAATTTTATCAATCTCCCGCCACAATGCACTATCTTCATCTATTCATTGGATGGAGACCTGATACATCGTCTGGATCATGACCAGCTCCCCGACTCTCCGACAGCCATGCATGAGAAGTGGGACCTTATTACCCGAAATACTCAGCTCGCGGTGAGCGGAATCTACTACTGGGTCGTGGAGACTCCTTCAGGCGAAACGCAAGTCGGCAAGCTTGTATTGATTTTGTAATTGTTTTGGATGGTCGCCGGACTTTCGAGGGAGGGTGTTACGAATCCCGCAACTCCTCGTCCATCAGACGGCATCCTTCCATGAGTATTGACTCATTTGGTAGTTCAATGTTTGGAGACGGTATTTCAGTTACTCTGGTGCGAGACACCACGAATTCGCCTGATTGCCACTGAACTCCTTCGAATATTGCCTCGGGTCCGTTGATGTCCCCGAGTTTCGCATACACCATTTTCCCGTCAAGCATGTAGAGTGTGAGTTGCGAGTCATTATTGTCGACAGTTATTCGAACAGTTTTCCGACTGGGACCCATAGCTTGAATGAGGTCAATCAAATTCATTTGAGCTAGATCGCCGCGCGCCTCACCCGCCTGCGATTTTGCAACTTCCCGTGATTTGCTGGCGCGTTCCACAAGTGTTGAGATCTTTGCCGACAAAAGTTGCGGGCTTGTGCCAGTCGTCAGAACATCATT
>JBHHWX010000735.1:0-2767 GCA_046756745.1 bacterium
AAATCATGACCATCTCGGCAATCTCGGGCGGTCTCGTGCAATTTTCAGGCTAGCCTGCATATTGCATGAGTGAGCGATTTTAAGGCATTTTTGTGCCGTTGCCGTCCGGTCAATGTGTAGCGATCGGCGATCACTGCGGAAGAGCTGTTGATACCAGGCGAGCATGGCATCGGTGCTGCGATTTTCGTGTTGTAGACAGTTTTCAGGCAAAACTATCCATCGTGTGTTTTTCAACACGCTGCGTTTTTGCTTGGTTCGGATTTATCCTGGCGCGAGTCGATGCGCGACCAGGAAGTAGAGTTCCTGATAAGGACAGCCGCTGGCTAACAGGAAACGGATACGGCGGGTGTTTGTCAGGATCACGGCACCGATCTTGAAGAGCTTCAAACGGATGGTACCGACATAGGCCCGGGCCAGTTCGGTGCCTTGCAAAGCGATTCGCCGTATTGCCTCGATCAGGGTGTAGGCCAGTGAGGACAGCAGCAGCCGGAACTGATTGCCCCACCAGCGCCGACAGGATGTGCGACCGCCGAACATGTCCAGTTGGTTTTCCTTGATGCGGTTTTCCATGTCACCGCGAGCACAGTAGATCTTGTCGTACAGATGCTTGGCATCGCCGTCGAGGTTAGTGACCACATAACGGGGATTGACACCGTGCTGTGAGTACTCGATCTTGGCGATCACCCGGCGCGCCCGATCCCAGCTGCGGGCGCCATAATGGATGTCCGTAAACCAGCGGACTTTTTGCCCGGTGGCTGTAAAGTACGCCGCGGCTTCCTGCTGCAGGGCCGCAGTCAGCGCGTTCAAACGCTTATTCTTGGCCAGTCCGACGATGTAGCCGATGCCATGACGGTCACACCAGCGCAGCATCTTCCAGCGGCAAAAACCACTGTCACCGCGGAAGACAATCTTCACCTTCGGCCACGCCTGCCGCAGTCGCTTGACCAATAGAGACAGTATCGCCCAGCTGTGTTTGGCGCCGTCGATGTTCGACGGACGAAGATAGCTCACCAGCAACTGATCACCGCAAAACACGTACAGCGGCAGAAAACAGTAATGCCGGTAAAAACCGTGAAAGAATCGGCCGTCCTGCTCACCGTGCACCGGATCATCGGTGGCATCAAAGTCCAGCACCAGTTTCTTCGGCGGCCGTTTGAACGAGTCAACAAACTGATCCAGCAGCACCGCATGCAAACGCCAGGCACTCTCCCGATCCGCCCGGTTCTCAAAACGGCACAAGGTCGACGCGCTGGCCAACGACCGATCACGTTCCACCGCCGTCTGCAGCGCAACATCCCGACGCAACGCCTCATGATCGTTCAGATCTTCATAACCTAAAGTAATCGCATACAGCCGTTGCCGGACCAGACCGCGCACATCATGATCGCAACTCGCCTGACGGCGTGGATCCGACAGCGCATGCACGATCGCCTCGCTTAAGCCCAGCAATCGATCGGCTTGTCGCAGCAGCAACACACCGCCGTCAGAGGTGATCTCACCACCGGCAAAATCAGCCTCAACAACGCGGCGATTAACGCGTGGAAATGCGAACGTTCTCTGGTAACATTTCGTCACGGCGGTCCTTTCCTACATTCATCTTTAACCACCTTGAATTGTATAGGAAATTACGGGATCGCCGTTCTTATTCCTGCAATATGCAGGCTAGTCCGAACTGAAGGTCACATATCGCCTTGGCAGACCGAAGATTTTCGCATCCAACAGCAAGAACCAGTAACAGCACAGTGGCAACAAAGCTAACTATCGCCCCGATGCCGGATTGGCGAAGTAACGCTAGCATCCAGGGACTCCCCCGAGACGGATTCGGCCTATGCTTATGGTGTAGCCGATAGCAGAGCATCCACCCCCTGCAAGTCCATGTCTTTTAAACTAGTCCCGGTCCGTGCTACGATCCTTATTTACAAGACGACCAACTAGTTCAAACCATTTGTCGACTCGCGAGTCTGCAATAAACTCGTAACTTACTGAACTACCCACACCACCGAATACCAGATACTCCGCATCAACCAAAAATCGTGGCATAAAACGGCATCCTCCTAACGTTTCGTCATATACCAAGATCGTCGATCCTAGCTTGGTTGGTTCATCTGAACTCATCGAAGAATGGCGCTCTGTTGTAGCCAGGTAATCAAACGGAAGTCTTTCGTGTGGCAACAGTCCTTTTAGCTCGATCCATTGCGGCGAGTTCTTCATTACGTCCTTCTGGAGAGAAAGCGTGTAGTTCGCATGCTGGGCGGTTTTCCTTCCTTTGCCTGGAGGTAGCAGGTCAACAGCTATCACCCTATACAACCCCACAAAGCTTGCCTTAGATACCAGAAGCTCTGCCGAAAGTGAGCGATCCCGCCGAAACTCTTCCGAACAAGAGTCAACCTCGCTCGCCGCTGCGCAAGATCCGACCATCAATAAGCACATTGCGATAAGCGCTATCGAGCTATTCACATATCCCCCTATCAATACTTTCTTCGCTGGTATCCGCGATTCTTCTTTTGGCGATAATCATTCGCCCGGTTTACTGCCCTTCCTTCGCCGGGCCTTAGTGGCACCCACTCCCCAGAGGCATCAATGTGAACAGGACCACCCTCCAATCTAGAAATACCATCCGCATTGTCGATCACATGACTCATCTCATGCTCCCATAAATCCTCGATCGTATTCTCAACTTGTCCTGTCGTACCATTGTCACGAACAACTTCAATTGTTCCTGGTTGTCGTATTACCACCGCGGAGCCCTGCGGTTCGCCAGAATGAA